>DATMLR010000329.1:0-6915 GCA_035570015.1 Puia sp. | reverse complement strand
ACTTTGAGTAACTTGAGGGAGTGGTTGAGCGACATGAGGTTGAGCCGGGGGATGTTGAGCCGGGGGATGTCGGGCGGCCAGATCCCGCCAGTTGTCATAGCCGAGGAATTGGGCGAGGGTATTGAGGGTATGGGTATTTGGCAGGCTGTCGTACCTGACTTTTCCCCAAACCCGTTTGAGGGTGACGTGGCTAATTGTTATTCCGGTCTCGTCGCGGATCAGTTCGCTGAGTTGGAGGAAGTCCTGGTTGGTCCAGGTATCGCTGTTGCCCCAGCCGGTCTTCTCTTCGAACATCTTCTTAACCTGCCGGATCAGGCTTTCGTCAGTCTGCATGGCTAATTGAATGAAGGTTTGCAAAAATAATAGGAATCGATTGCCGACCAGGTCATGTACCAACTTGTACCAACGTGTACAAGGGTTGGGTTGCCGATCCCATACCTTTCGCTCAATTTTATAACAATTTAGTCTAATCTGATCAACTCTATGCGACATTTATTTAGCGGGATGGTGTTCCTTCTGCTTTGGAATATAAGTCCAGCCGTTGCCCAGGATAGGTTTGCCGGCATCGAAAACGAATATATTGACAAGGACCTGAAGCTGCCGGCTGTCCGGCTCCTGGGGACTATACGGTTCCGCGAGCTTTATGGCGGCATTATCATCGGAAAGGTCCAGCTTGGCGATTTTCCGGATTCGCTGAGTTTCATTTTCGATACAGGATGCGGTGGGATATCCCTCGATTCTCTGACGGCCCAGCGGCTGAAACTGGTGCCGCATCCCAGTGACTCATATATCCGGGGGATCGCGGGGATGCGACAGGAGCAGCTGTTGGACAGGATGCGGCTTCGTTTCGGCAGCGTTTCGCTGGACAGCGTGACGATGGAGGTAAACAATTATGACATCCTGACCAGCGTGTATGGGGAGAAGATCGATGGGATACTGGGGTTTACCTTCTTTTCGCGTTACCTGGTACGGGTCGACTATGATAGCAGCCGGATCGATATCTATTCGAAGGGTCCGGTGAAGTACCCGAAGGGGGGCTATCTGTTGCGTCCGCAGCTGGTGGGCTTACCGATGACGGAAGGGCGGCTGAATGACGCCCGGGATATCAGCTCGAGGTTTTATTTCGACACGGGGGCGGGATTATGCCTGCTCTTCTCTTCGGAATTCACGGCCGACAGCGCGGTATTTGGTCCCAAGAGGAAGCGACCGGTTCAAACCGAGGGTGCCGGCCTGGGGGGGAAGAAGGAGATGCAGCTGACGACGCTCAAGAATTTTTCGATCGGGCCTTACCGGTTCCACCATATCCCGACGTATGTCTTTGACGATTCCTATGGCGTCACCAATTATCCGCAGTTGGGCGGATTGATCGGGAACGATCTGTTGCGGCGTTTCAACCTGGTTTTGAATTATGACAAATCGGAGATCTACCTGACGCCGAATGCAGCGTTCAATCAGCCGTTCGATTACAGCTACAGCGGGTTGACGATCGGGCTCGTGGATGGAAAGGTCGTGGTGACGGATGTGTCAAAGGATTCGCCGGCGGAAAAGGCGGGTTTCCGGGAGGGGGATATCGTGCTCATGGTGAACGGGGATGGGCGCCAGAATGTACAGGTGTACCAGGGGCTTTTGCGGACGATCGGGCCGCGGGTGCAGGTGGTGGTGCGGCGGGAGGACGGGGGAGAGTTGGCGCTGCTGTCGCTTAAAGTGAAGAGTATATTGTAACGGACTGCGCTGGGGGTGGGTGGGCGGGGCGGAGGGGCCTGCCCGCGCGCTAACTTGCCAGAAGGGTGCCGATGCGTTTGTAAAGCTCGGTGAATTCGAAGGGTTTGGTCATGTATTCGTTCATCCCGGATTCGATACATTGGAGCTGCTCGCCTTTCATGGCGGTGGCGGTCATTGCGATAATCGGGGTTTGCAATTTGAGGTCATTCCGAATATAGCGAGTCGTCTCATAGCCGTCCATTTCCGGCATTTGAATATCCATTATGATCAGGTCAAACACATGGTCCTGCTTGAGGTACCGAATGGCGTCGGCGCCGTTGCTGAACATCTCCACGGTTGCGCCTGCTTTCCTGAGTACATAGTCGATCAATTTCTGGTTAATCTCGTTGTCTTCGGCTACTAGGAAACGTTTGCCTGCCAGCAGCCTGCTGTAGTCCTGGGTGGTTTCTACGGTATTGCGATCGGTGGCGGGGCTTTCGCTGATGCCAAATGTAAGGTAGAACTGGAAGCTCGCGCCTTTTCCGATAGCGCTGGTGACGCTGATGTCGCCCCCCTGGAGGTGGAGGAGTTGCTTGCAGATGGTGAGCCCAAGACCTGTTCCGCCGTATAGCCGGGAGGTGTCACGGCTGGCCTGGGCGAAGCTGTCAAAAATATGGGGAAGGCTGGCTTCAGGGATGCCGATTCCGGTATCCTTGACGGTGAAAGTGAGCCCCACTCCACCCGCCTTTTGTTCCCGGAGGGTGACATCGACCTGGATATGGCCCTGATCGGTGAATTTGATGGCGTTGCCAAGAAGGTTGATAAGTACCTGGTTCAGGCGATGGGGGTCGCCGATCAGCCATTGAGGGATGGCGGGGTCTACGCTGGTGAAGAGCTCGAGGCGCTTCTTTTTCAACCGGTGTTCGAAGATGGCGGCAGAGTTGTTCAAAACGTCGGCAACGCTAAAGGTAATTCGTTCGATGTTGAGCTTGCCGGCCTTGATCTTGGAAAAGTCGAGGATGTCGCCGACGATCACGAGAAGGTTGTTAACAGAGCGTTTGATTACCTCCGCAAGTTCATGCTGTTTGGTGCTGAGTGGAGTACTAAGAAGGAGGTCGGTCATGCCCTTGATGCCGTTCATTGGTGTACGAATCTCATGGCTCATATTGGCGAGGAATTGTTCCTGCATCCGTTTGGCTTCCTGGGCTTCGCGGATGGCGAGCTCCAACTGGTCCTGGACTTTCTTCCGGCGGCTGAAATCAGTGTTGATCTTTATGAGGATGAAGACAAAGAAAAGGGAACCGGCGATCCTGCCCGACAGGGCCAGCCACGCTATTCTATGATTACTGGCTTCGTTGATCTCCACGCCTTTGAAGAGTATAGTCCTTTCGGCGGCCGTCATCTTGACGAGAAGGATTTGGAGAGTACTGTCGGCGGTAGCGGGGCGGAATTCGAGAGCGGCGGCGGTAGCAGCGGGGATGGTCGCGACGGGGATGGTCGCGACGGGGATGGTCGAGGTGGGGATGGCGGCAAGGCTATCTTCGGTTTGGATTTTGTTATTGATCAGGTCTGCGAGCCGGCCGATATTTCGGTCCGGGTCGTCTTTCCCGCCGGCCAGGCGGCGAAGCGCGTCGAGGGATCGTTGCAGTTGCTGGTGGAAGGTCCGGATCTGACGGACGGAAGATGGGTCACCGCTTTTCAGAAAACGATAGGAGGCAGCGCCTGATTCGGTCGTTAGGAGATTCATGTCCTGAAGGGTGCTGATCACTTCATAGGAGCGGCTGATCTGAGAACTGGTTTTACCAAGGTTCCTATTCAGGGCGTAGATCAGAAAGCCGACTATAAAGAAGGTGACGAGCAGAAATACCAATAGCCAGGCGATCTTACGGTGAATTACGATTCTGGGTTTGGAAATCAATCGCATAGGTTGTTCCTTCGGGTAGCCCCTATAACGTAAAAATGCCACTTTATTATGTGTATCTCTTTATCTTTATGACATGAAAATGCAATGGATTACCCTTATGGGAGCATTGTTCGCAGCCGCTTCGGGCAATGCCCAGGTCATTTTTCCCAAGATCGATACCACGGTGAAGGTGGGCAAAGTGGGATATCATGTGCAATGCAGAAATAAGAAATTCGATGAGAACGTCCTCGATATAAAGCCGGTGGGGTTCGATAACGAGGCGAAGCCGTTGGAATTCATGATACGGGGACGAGTAGCGAAGTCGGAAATCGATGATCTGAACGGCGATGGTTATCCGGACCTGGTGTTATATATCTATTCGGATTCATCGGCGGTCTTCGGCACCGTATATGCATTCGTGTCAAAGGCAAATAAGTCGATAGTCGGATGTTACCTCCCCGATCCCATAATGGATGGAAAGATCAATGAAGGGTATAAGGGGCACGAAACCTTCTCGCTGATGGAAGGGTATCTGCTGGAAAAGTTTCCCATCTATAAAGCCGGGGATGATAAAGAAAGCCCGTCAGGCGGTACACGCGTAATCCTCTATCAGCTTGTTCCCGAAGAGGGGGACCGGTTTAAATTCCAGAAGGTCCGGACTTACGACACACATTAATGGGCGAGGCGCGCAACGGCGGCCGGCTAATGGGCATGGACGAGGGACAGCAGGGCGGTCTTATCCGCGGTCTCTTGCAGCGCGGCGAAGAGCCTGTCGAGATCGTCCGGACCGTTGAAGGCATTGATCGAATAGCGCAGCAGGTTGCGGTTGCCGTGGCGATTGATGGCGATCTCGATGCGATGCGTTTGGAAAAGGCAGCGTTTCAGCTGATCGGGATCCTGGGTTTGGATTGGGATCGCGAACATCTGGCCGAGGAAGTCTTCACTGATGGGGCAGATCGGTTCTGAGCCAAGGAGGTCACAGAAGCGGATGGCGTTGTCGCGGACGAGACGGCGGCAAGCGGCGGCCACGTCGGGCCACTGATGTTCCCGCATAAATTCGATAGAGCGCGGGATGGTCAGGAAGGCGGAGAAATCGCGGGTCCCCTGCCGCTCATGATAATCCAAAAATTGAGCGTGCGACGGTTCGACGCTGTCAAAGCCCCAGCTGATGATCAGGGGGTCAAACAGCGGTTGTAGTTCCTTTTTGACATACAGGAAGCTGGAGCCTTTGGGGGTCATCATCCATTTGTGGCAGGCGCCGGCATAGATATCGGCGGGCAGGTCACGGAGGTCGAGCGGAAGATGGCCGGGAGTATGGGCGCCGTCAATAATGGTGATCAGCCCGCGCTGTTTGGCGGCCGCGCAAATTTCCCGTATGGGCAGGATGAGCGCGGTGCTGCTGGTAATATGGCTGAGGAAGACGGCTTTCGTCCGGGGTGTAATACCCGCGAGGAAGTCGGTGATCAGCACTTCTTTGGAGGTGATCGGCAGGCGGATGGGGCGACGGATAAACGTGGCTCCTTTCTTTTCACAGTAATATTTCCAGGTCCGGTCGCAGGCGCCGTATTCGAGGTCGGTGCTGAGGATTTCATCCCCGGGGCGCAGCGGGAAACTTCTGGCGATTATATTCATTCCATAGGAAGGGTTGGTGGTATAGACGACGTCGTCTGCGTCGCAGCGGATGTAGGCAGCAAGCGCCTGGCGGGATTGTTCCAGATAGCGCGGACCGTTGACATTTATAAACTGCGCCGGTTCGAGCTCCAGCTCGCGCTGCCACTGCTGATAGTCTTCGAAGATAGGTCGGGGACATGCACCAAATGCGCCAAAGTTGAGATAGGTGATATTGGGATCGAGGAGAAAGGGTGAAGGTGAAATAGGAAGATGCATGGCGCAAAAATACTGAAAATCCGCCGCTCGGAAATGGGCGGAGCCCATTTCGCACTTGACGACCGGAGGGAGAACCGAGCGAAGCGAAGGTTCCGGCCGAGGAGGAGCAAGGAACGATGCTCCGACGAAGGTCTGTGCAGACATTAATGGTAATGAGACAGAATCGAGCGAAGCGAAGATTCCGAACGAGATTCCAACGGTGTTGGGATCGAAGTTCTTAAATTGGGGACCCATTTTTTGTCGAATTTAAACAACGAGCTGCTCGTTCGGCGGTCGTTCGGAAAATAAGGTTTATCTTTTTGGGACAATCAATCTTATGTCTAAGCTTATACAATTACTTCTAACGGCTGTTGGAATGCTGGCTTTTCCGCTGATGGCGGGCGCTATCGATACGCATGATACGCGGATGCTTTCCCAGCCGGCGATAAGTGCCGATCATGTTGCCTTTATTTATGCGGAAGATCTTTGGGTGGCGAATTTGGATGGGTCCAACCCGCGACGGCTGACGGTGAGCGAGGGGATCGAATCAAACCCTGTCTTTTCGCCGGATGGAAAATGGATCGCCTTCAGCGCGCAGTATGACGGGAACACGGACGTCTATATTATTCCGGTGGAGGGCGGTATTCCCAAGCGGCTGACCTGGCATCCGGCGGCGGATGGTGTTCGGGGTTTCACTCCTGACGGCAAGTCGGTGCTCTTTATCTCGCAGCGGGATTGCTTTTCGAGCCGATATTTTAAACTATATACGGTCCCGGTTACGGGAGGACCGGCGAAAGAGCTGGAAATCCCGAATGCTTTTTCCGCGTCCTATTCGCCGGACGGGAACCGACTGGCGTATACGCCGATCCCGGATGCCTTTCGGCAGTGGAAGCACTATCGGGGCGGGTCGATCGCGCGGATCTGGCTGTTCTCGTTCAAGGACATGTCGGCGGAAGCGATCCCCCAGCCAGCCACTGGTTGTAATGATACGGGCCCTGTCTGGGTGGGGAATACAGTGTATTTCCGCAGTGACCGGGACGGAGAGTTTAATTTGTACGCTTATGACATCGGGTCGAAGCAAGTGAAGGCGCTGACTCATTTTACGGATTTCCCGGTCCTGAATATGTCGGGCCGGGAGGGGAAGCTGGTCTTTGAGCAAAGTGGCTATCTCCATATCTATGACCTGGGGGCAGGTGCGGAGAAGAAGCTGACGATCGGGATCGCCGCGGATCTGCTGGAACTGCGGCCGCGATACGTCACCGGCCCCCAGTATATCGCGCGCGGGGATATTTCTCCAACGGGTGCGCGGGTAGTGTTCGATTACCGTGGCGACATCATTACCGCGCCGGCGGAGAAGGGTGACTACCGGAACCTTACGAATACCGTCGGAGCACATGAGGGGTGGTCAGCCTGGTCGTCCGACGGCAAATCCATCGCGTATATCT
>DATMLR010000328.1:0-7143 GCA_035570015.1 Puia sp. | reverse complement strand
TTCACAACACTTACGTCAATAACACCGTGATCAACAATACCGTCGTAAATAATCACAGCAGCTTCAATGGCGGCGCGGGTATCCAGGCCCGCCCCAATCCGCAGGAACAGACGGCGATGAACGAGAACCATATCCAGCCGACGACAGAGCAATTCAACCACAACCACACCGCCAGCCAGGACCGCAACCAATTCGCATCCGCTAATGGCGGTCATCCGGGTACAACAGCCATGAATTCTGTCGGCGGAACCCGCTTCAATCCCCAGGGCAGGAACGCGCCGGCGCCGATGGCAAGGCCGGCCGGGGGAATCCGGGCAGCGGCAGCAACCAATAATCACCCCAGCCACCCCAATAACCATCCTCCCGCCAATCATCCGCATGGAGGCGGCGGAGGCGGCGGAGGCGGCGAACACCATCATTAAACCAAACATCCCTTTAACAAACGAGTCCGGCACTGGTTTCGCAATTCTTAGTAACTTAAGGGTGTCAAACAACCTTAAGCTATGCGACCAATTATCTGCTTGCTGATATTCTGCCTGACCTTTTTCTCCATATTATCCTGCAACAAACAGTCCGTCACCCCCGCTGGGTCAGAATCCAACCCGAACGATCCACAGGCCGTCGGTGGCGGCAGTCCGCAGGGAACCGCCGGAACGGTATCTTCCGTTTCTTTCCTCGTGAACGGCAGTCCATTGGCCGTGACGGGTATCAGTTATGACCGTACGGGAAGCACGACCGGGACCTTTAATTTTTCGGCATGGAATGCTTTGCAGCGCGTCGACATCTATTGTTTTTCTTTTTATGAAGAAAACGGATTCAATTATCAATTCAGCGATTCGATCAATTATTCGACCCGCCCGGATAGCCTCGCAGCCTGGACCGCCAGCCGCGCAGTCAATTCGGGCACCGTCAATTTCGATTGTTGCGCGGCGCCATTGACTGATTCGGTGATCCCCGGTGACTATTCAGGTAATTTTGCAAGCGACAATTCTGACCTCATCAAGAACCAAAGCAACGTGCAGGGCCTGACCGTCAGCGGCAACTTCAATCTGCTGTTTGATCCCAATCATCCGTGCCATTAAGACTTTCTGTACCGCACGCTCCATTCCGCTATACCTCCTTTCATAGAAAGCAGACTGATTTTCCTGACCCGCCCGGTCTTTTCAACCCCTACCAAATCCGCACCTTTCAGGCTGACCCGAACGAATGTATAACCCTCCCCCTCATACAGGTAAATGATATACTTGTCACCGGCCACCAACTCGCTCGTACCGCGCAGCATGTCGTCCTGCCAATCCAAGCTCCCGATCTCAAGTCCGCCACACGAAATATGCCGGTCGGTCGCCAGCAGCTGGGGATGATTCAATTTTTCGCGAATACAGAACGCCTGGCAGTTGAAAGCGCTATCAATCGCGCCGGGAATGAACTGTGATTTTGCTACCCCCCTGAACTTTTTGGTCCAAAATTCAAATACCAGGTATTCTTTTTTCTCATCAAGGCCAAGCTCCCTGAATGGCAAAACCTTGTCTCTGTCATCCACTCGTCCCAACACTACCCAATTTTCAAACGGCTTATTTACTTCAAGCTCCATAAGTCCAGTCACCGTATTGCTGCTCGCATCGAACGGCCTTGGACCGCTGCCGCTCATTTCCACATCGGCCCCTGCGATCAGCGACGAACGTGACGGATCGACGTCATACATCTGGCCGGGCTGTGTATAAAGAACAGGAATCGTGCGACGCGCCGCTTCAATCAACGGCGAATTGCGATAGGTTTCGGCCTTATCGGTCAGCATAAACAACGAGCCGGTAAGCGATGTAGCCAAACAGCTGCGATAAGCTTCCTTCGCGCTGAGTACGATGTGATCAGGGTCGTTGCGCCAGATGATATTGTTGTAGGAATTGAACTGGGCCAGCCCGGCATAACTGAAACCATCATTCCCAATCCGACAGCCGTCGGCGATGCCAACCAGTTCGGGCCGGATTCCCCAGCAAGCCAGCAGGAATTTTCCCCTCCCCGCTTGCTCGCGCACCTCCTTCGCCACGCTACGATAGGCTTCGTTCCGGTCAATGCCCTTTCTGACAAAAAAATCCTTGAACGAATTATAGCCTTCATATTTCAAGTGCCGCAGCGCATCCAGTTTGAAATAACCGAAACCATCGTCATTCAATCCTTTGTATACCGGAGTGATCAGTTGATGAATCGTTTCCGTATTGCTGCCATCCATGACGTATCCGATCCAGTTGCCCAATGCCGGCCGCCCCTCCCTATCCGCCACAAAAAGGTTCCTGTTCGCATCCGCCGCACCCGAATCGGCAAAAGTTACATTTGTCCATATGCCGGGTGTAAGCCCCTTCTCACTGATATACGATGCCAGCGCTTTCAACCCGGAAGGGAATTTACCATTCGCATGCAGCCAGGTATCCGGCAACCCGATGGGCTGCTGTTCATAACCATCATCGATCTGTAGGTATTGCAGCCCGAATGGTTTTAGCTTTTCGCCGATCACCGCAGCCGTTTCCTTAATTTCCTTTTCATTCACCTGGTCGAGATAGGCAAACCAGCTGCACCAGCCTACGACCGGCTTCTTCCACACCGCAAATGCCGACGGATCGAAGTAGGAGAGGTTGCGGTGTTCCTTGAAGTACCGCGGACGGAAGCGCACAACGATTTCCGAGCCGGTAACGTCGATATCATAGTCATGATCCGCCACCGGAATCACTTTTACTTTGGCATTGTAATTATCTACAGAAAGCAGCCAATCGGTCTTTCGCTCATAAATCGCATTGTTCAGCAGACTGTGGCTCCGGCCAACGACCTGGCGGACAACTTTTACCCGGCCTTCTGCCGGATCACTCTCGCAGGATATAGCATCATCGCTTCCCGTCACCCGGCCATCCAGTTTAAACGGCTTCCCACCTTCAGCCCTGATCGTTATAATTTGCCAGGTACAACCGCCGACGATTTGTTTTTGCTCGCGAAAGACATACGGAATGCCACTAGTTTTGATCTTGCCTGCCAAGATTGTCGCATTGCCATAAACCAGATTCAACGAATCATTCAGATGGACAACCCTTGCCGCATCCTGCGCAAAACAGTGGCTTGCAAAAAAGAAAATCAGGATTATAAAAAAATATCTCATTGTTTCAACTCTATGGCCGGCCAGGATGTTATCGCCCGCTCTATTTGCCACATCAATCGATCCAAATCCAGGTTAAAGTCGCCCTCGCTACGCGTATTCACGATCACCGCCCAGCAAAATCCAATATGTACCCGCGCCATAATGGACCCCTGACCCGGCAGGCTTCCCGAATGCCAGTAATTGTCGTTTTTATTTACGGCCCATCCTTTGGCGTATCCCGGATTAACCGCAGGTGCAGCAAACATCGTATCGAGCGTAGCCGGTTCCAATATATCCGGTTTTTGCGTGAATTTATCCACTCGCATGACGAAATTTACCAGGTCTGTCGGCGTGGCGATCCATCCCCCATGCGAGTCCATTCTCCGTACATTCATGCCATATGGATCTTCCGCTTTATCATAATAATATACTTCGCCGGGTAACCGGTCGGCCAGCGTGTTGCCGCCGATCTCCATATCCGTTATACCGCAAGGCTGCAACACATTTTTACGAACATACTCCTCGTATTTCATCCCGGTTACTTTTTCGATCACCCTCCCCAGGATGCAAAACCCGAAATTGGAATATTGGTAGTGCGTGCCCGGCTCATTCTTGAGTGGCTGGTTATCCAATGTCCAACTGATCAGCTGCGCCTGGCTCATTTCAGGATGCAGGAACATGGGGTCATTATTGTCATTGTTACCCCATCCGCCGCCCAGATGCTCCAATAATATTTCAACAGTAAGATCCTCCACCCATTTTTTATATGGAAACGTGCCATAGTTAGTTCCCAGCAGCGCGCCGGGCCCGAAAATTCGGTCCCCCAACCGCAGCTTTCCCTGCTCCACCAATTGCATCAGCGCGGTGGCCGTTATCGGTTTGCTGATGCTGGCAATCCGAAAGCGGTTGTCAGGCGTCATCAAATGGTTTTCCGTATCGGCAACGCCATAACAACGCTCGATCTTGACACTGTCATGCTGCGCAATGGTGAACGAAAGCCCGGGAACATGATATTTCTTCATAAATACTGTGACAACGCTGTCAACCCTCGCTATATCGGTTGGTAAAAACCCGACCGGCACCGGCTCATTTGCATTTTGCGGCTGCGAACAAGAGGTCAACGCCACAGTGACCCCGCAAATAAAAACGACAAGGCAAAATCCGAAGACCCTCATAACTTCTATTTTAATTTTATCTCGTACGTCCCGCCTTTCACCGTCGGAAACTCCACTACCCCACCCATCAATTTACGCACATTTATTTTTTTTCCGTCACGACGCACCACGACGTCGGCGGGCGCCTGCACCCTGCACAACAACCCCTGTTTGGAGCGAACCGTCGCCTGCGTAACGCGTCCCCCCGCCCATCGCACTCCCCATTCAAAGGCGCCCCGGGTACAAATCCCCTCGAAGGACCCCGAACTCCACTCATCCGGTAACGCAGGCAGCAACTCCACCACCCCATCATTGGATTGCACCAGCATTTCACAAATCGCCGCCGCGCTCCCCAGCGTACCGTCAACCTGCACGGGAAAACCGTGGTTCCCGAAGAATTGCAGATTGGACTCATCCCTGAAATATCCTTTAAGGATCCCGTATGCATGATTGCCTTCGCGCAATCTTGCCCACAACGCAACTTTCCACGCCCGGGCCCATTCCGCCGAAGAATCCCCCCGCTGCTCGAGCAGCCGCCGGCAGGGCGCTATGAGTTGAGGTGTGGTGCCATAAGAAAAAACATGCCCAGGATACAACCCATAGAGCGGTGAAAGATGCCGATGCGGATGCTCGGTCTGTCCCCAGTCCTCCGCCCATTCCTGTAGCGTGCTGTCTTTCCCGATCCGCGGCGGGAGTAACCGCGACAAGACCCCCCGAACGGAATCAACCATCGCGGCATCTGTCCGGAGAATACCCGCAGCCTGGATATATTCTCGGAACAAATCCGTAAGAACTTGCATATCTATCGAGGAACCGGCGCATATATTCGTGCCGGGCAGGAAGGCGCCGATCACTTCATCGAAATAACGGCCATTGCCAGGCCGGTCCGGAAAATTCTCAGGCGAGGAAGACGGATTGGTGACGAGCCAGCGCCCATCCGGAGTAGGGAGCAGGAAATCCAGGAAGAATTGAACGGAACCCCTCAGGATGGGATATGTCCTTCGCAGGAAGTCAGTATCCGCGGTATAAGCAAAATGCTCCCACAAATGGGTGCAAAGCCACGCGCCGCCCACCGTGAAAGTTCCCCAGGTCGGACCGTCCATCGGCGCAGCCACCCGCCAGAGATCGGTATTCTGATGGAAGACCCATCCGCGGCATCCGTAATGTTGGGCGGCAACCTGCGACCCCTGATCGGTGAGCTCCGCGATCATTTTGAAAAGCGGGTCGGCACATTCCGAAAGATTTCCCGACTCTGCCGGCCAATAATTCATTTGTGTATTGATATTGGTCGTATACTTGGAATCCCACATCGGATTCGGATTATCGTTCCAGACGCCCTGAAGGTTCGCCGGCTGCGACCCGGGACGGGATGACGCGATCAACACGTAACGCCCAAATTGGTAAGCCAGGGCAGCCAGGTCAGGATCAGAGACCTTTGCCTTCCGCTGATCGGTGGGTTCGTAAGAGACATCCGTAACCGGCAAATGGAGCGACACGCGCGCAAAAAGACTTCGGTAGTCCCGGATATGCGCATCCCGAAGATCCCGGTACGTCTTACCCGAAATCTGGCTCATGTACTCGACCAACCGTCTGTAGGCATCCCCGCTGACATCCCGGTAATTCACGAAATTGGTCGCCGCATGAACATACAGCGTGACAGCATTGGCGCCCGATATGGTTAGGAGATCGTTTTCCACCTTCATGGTACCTCCTTCCGGAAGAGCGCTCAGCCGCACCTCATAACGCAGCTTACCTGCTACCCCCATATAATCCGCGGACTTCCCCGTTAACGCCAGGCCGCCTCTTGCACCATCCATCCGAAAATAATCCGTAGCGTAATTGGAATGCGTCTGATTACGGACGCCGCGAAGACGGGCGGAGAATGAAATGCTCCCAGGTTTGTCCGCCGTCAGCCGGATGACAATCACCTGATCGGGAAAAGACACAAATACTTCCCGCTGAAACCGGACACCCCCCGCCGTATATTGAACACCGGCGATCCCGGTTTCCAGATCAAGCCACCGCTTATAGCCGGAGACGTTTGATTGCTCTGGGAAAAACAAATGCACGTTGCCCAGACATTGATACTTCTGCTGTTCCACGGGATAGCCCATGAGGTACCGCCCGAATACCGTTTGCGCCTCCAGATACTTCCCCGAAAAAACCAGGCTCTGGACTTGCGGAAGCTGTTGATATCCGCCCTTTACCACCGTGGAATAGGGGCCGCCCGTCCAATACGTATCCTCGTTAAGCTGTATGCGTTCTTCCCCCGCCCGGCCGAATACCATCGCACCCAGCCGCCCGTTGCCAACCGGCAAAGCCGCTTCCCAGGTCGAAGCCGGCGCCGAATACCAAAGCAAAGTGGAAGGGTCGAACTGCCGGTTATCAATCCGTGCCGGTAAGTCCGCTGTATCTGCGAACCTGCCCGCTGTATCCTCCATCCCGGCGGAGCAGGCAACACAAATGAAAACGCCGCATAACAATAAATAAAAACGCATCCCCTAAGATAACTAATTCAAGGCCACATTGTCCCCCTATTGCAAAATCACCTTCCGGACATCATTATTTCCAAACTCGATCACATAGACGTTTCCGTCGGCCGGATTATACGCGACCCCATCGGGAAAGTAAAATTGTGCAGCGCTGTAGGTTCCGTTCTTTAACCCCGCTGTTCCCGTCCCCGCCAGCGTCTCTACCGGCATGTTCCCCGAAAAAAGCGTGCTCAGATCGGTATTCGCCGACACCCGGATTGCATGGTTGCTGGCATCCGCGATCAGCAGCTCATACGTATTCTGGCTCTTCGAGAAACCGATCGTCACGCTGTTGGGGCCGTTGAACGTGGCGGCGCTTCCATTAATAAAACCCGCC
>DATMLR010000327.1:0-4846 GCA_035570015.1 Puia sp. | reverse complement strand
CAGGAGTTGGGCAGGGGCTGGTTGTTCATCTGGTCGATGAAGGTCTTAAAATCCAGAAATTTACTTATGCTCGCATACAGGAATAGCAGTATCAGCAAGGCGCAGATACACTCCAGCGTCACTTGTTTTTTGGACATAGTTCAGTTGCAGTTCAATAATAAGGTGACCGTAAAGGTTAAGGTAAAATAGGATCGATGCTGGATAAATTTAAATAGTAGAAGGCGTGGAGGACAAGATTATGGCTCGCAGAATCGCCAGAATAAATGTAGGGGAATTTGTCAAATTATCAAACAAAAAAAAAAAATTTTGTAAAACCGTAATGCCTATCCGCAAATGTTGATTGGAGTCGTCAAAATTGAAATTATTCTCTTTCTTTCCTGCAATTTTTCTACGGCAATCGCGTTAACATTTTTCTACTGTAATCTTTCCGACGTATGCGAGTCAAGACACTGTTGCTTTTATTCCCGTTGATCATAACCATGGGGGGCTATTGCCAGGAGGGACGTGCCATTTATAAAGACACCGCCTTCATTGCCGAGATACTGTCACATCACAATTCGTATCGGTCGGCGTTGCAGCTGCCTGCCCTGGAATGGTCGCCAGCACTGGCTTCTGACGCTTTGGTCTGGGCGCGACATCTCGCAGAAATTGATCAAGGTCAACATGACCACGACGCTACCGGGAAGGAAGGAGAGAATCTGTGGTGGGGGACGACCAGTGCGTTTTCTATTGGCTTCATGGTCGACACGTGGGGAGCGGAAAAGAAATTTTTTCGCGAAGGTGTGTTCCCCGATGTCCGGGCGAACAGATCCGCAGTCGTTGGTCACTATACGCAGATGGTATGGAGAAATACGCAAGCAGTAGGGTGTGCACTAGTCAGCAACAGTCATAATGATTATCTCGTTTGCCGCTATTCTCCAGCCGGAAATGTGATTGGTCAGAAACCGTTTTAATCGATGCGATTCGGTTGTCCTCAGAAGTTATTTAGTGAAGTCTTTTCTGGTCAATAAAAAAAGGTTACCGATCGGTAACCTTTATCCTAAATATTTTTGGTAGAATGGGGTAGCTGGGAAACGGGTACTAGCGCGCGCTCCCGTATCCAACAAAGCCCTGGCTCATTTTGCAACCACCGCGTTCGGAAGTGCAGGACGCGAAAGCAGCGGCGACGGCCATGGCGAATACTAAGATTACAATTGTCTTTCTCATTTTTTGTGGTATTTAAGATGAATCGATAAATTGCCTGGTTAAAGAGGAATGGACACCAGGTAATTCAAAGGAGGGACGGATCGAACCACGAGCTTTATAAGGCTCTGAGGGCCGGATTTCTGCTGTTTGTCAGGGGGACTTTCGAAAGGATAGAGAAAGATTCGTGGAATTGATACAAAGAAAAGACAAAAAAACGGAATCTGCAAGTCCCGGTGGGCATTTGACGGAAAGTTTTGCCTAATTATCTGGTATCGAATACTTTTGATGGGGCCAGAGGGTGTGAATATAACAAGACTATAACATGAGGGTACATTTCATTGCAATCGGGGGTAGCGTAATGCATCAACTTGCCATTGCGTTGCACCGAAAGGGCTATACGGTGACGGGGAGCGACGACGAGATTTTCGAGCCGGCCCGGGGTAATCTGGAGCGGGAGGGCCTGCTGCCGGCGACAGTGGGTTGGGACCCGCAGCGGGTGAGTGCGAACCTGGATGCCGTCATTCTCGGGATGCATGCGAAGGCGGACAATCCGGAATTAAGACGGGCGGAAGAGTTGGGGCCGGCTATCTACTCTTTTCCGGAGTATATCTTTCAGGAGAGCCGGGATAAGATCCGGGTCGTGATAGGCGGCAGCCATGGGAAGACAACGACTACTTCGATGGTCATGACTGCCTTGCAGTCGGCGGGAAAGGACTTCGACTACTTGGTCGGCGCCCGGCTGGATGGGTTCCCGCAGTCGGTCAATATCACGCATGCCCCTGTGATCGTATGTGAAGGTGATGAGTACCCTGCAAGCGCGCTGGAAAAAAGGCCAAAATTCCACTTTCTGTTCCCGCATATCGCCGTGCTTACGGGTATTGCCTGGGATCATATTAACGTCTTCCCGACCTTCGAGATCTACCTGGAGCAATTCAGGATCTTCCTGGACAAGATCGAACCCGGCGGCGTACTGATCTATAACCAGACCGATCCGGTACTGGCGCAGCTGGTCGAGGACCATCCGACGGCTATCCGGAAGATCGGGTATGACGTCCCGGCACACAGGATAGAAAACGGCATAACCGTTGTTATGCTGGAAGGCCATGCGGGTGCATTAAGGGTTTTTGGTGAGCATAACCTTCTGAATCTCCATGCCGCCTGGCTGGTTTGTGCCGAATTGGGTATGGATGCGGCTGCGTTTCTAAATGGGATGGCCGGTTTTACAGGGGCTGCCAAGCGCCTGGAGCTGTTGGCCGGTACGCCTGCCGCGAACGTCTACCGGGACTTCGCACACGCGCCTTCCAAGGTGAAAGCGACGATCCGCGCGGTGAAGGCGCAATTTCCGGAGCGGAGGCTGATTGCCGTGCTGGAACTGCATACATACAGCAGTCTAAATGAACAGTTTCTTACTGAATATCAGGGGAGTCTGGCAGATGCGGATATAGCGGCGGTTTATTATTCGCCGCATGCGCTGGAGCTAAAGCGGCTGCCGCCGCTACCGGAGGAAAAGATTGTTGAGGGCTTTGGCAAGAAGGGCTTGGCCGTGATTTCCCAAAAACAGGATTTAGAAGATTGGCTTTTGAAACAGTCTTACAAAAATGCTAATTTGCTATTCATGAGTTCAGGCAATTACGATGGTCTGGATATCCAGGCGTTTACCGACAGGATCACACAGTAGGAGTTTTTTTAATATTTGCAGCATCATGTTACAACTTACACGCCCCTTAGCGATCATTGACCTGGAGACAACCGGGGTCAATCTTGGGACCGACCGCATTGTTGAAATAGCCATCGTAAAGATACTTCCGGATGGAAAAAAGCAGGTAAAACGCAAACTGCTCAATCCTGAGATCCCGATCTCGGCGGCGTCCATGGAGATTCATGGCATCACAAATGAGATGGTGAAGGATGCGCCTACGTTCCGGCAGGTGGCTAACGAGCTGAAGCAATTCCTTGACCATTGCGATCTGGCGGGCTACAATTCCAACCGGTTCGACATCCCGATGCTGGCGGAGGAGTTTCTTCGGATAGGGATGGAATTTGAGGGAAAGGGACGCAAGCTATTGGATGTGCAGAAAATATTTCATATGATGGAACAGCGAACCCTAAGCGCAGCTTACCGGTTCTATTGCAATAAGGAGCTGGAGGGCGCGCACGGTGCGGAGGCGGATGCTTCGGCCACGTGGGATGTGCTGGTTGCGCAGGTGGTCCGGTACCCGCAGCTGGGTAACAATGTAGACACCATCCTGAAGCATATCGGCGAGGAGCCGCTTGTGGATTATGCCCGGCGTTTTGTGCTGGAAAACGGGGTGGAAGTATTCAATTTTGGAAAGTATAAGGGGCGATCGGTCGCCGATGTGCTGAAAGCGGAGCCGCAGTATTACGACTGGATGATGAAGGGTGATTTTCCGCTACATACGAAGCAAAAGTTGACCGAGATTTTTAACCGGACAATGTTAAAAAAGGGGTGAGAATGGGGGCACGGGTTGCTAAATTTTGTAACTTCGTATATTAAGTTAAGGTAAAAGCCATTTGGAAAAGATCGTCATCATACCGACTTATAACGAAAGGGAGAATATTGCCAATATCGTAGAAGCCATCTTTCAGCTGGGGCAGGGGTATCATGTTCTGGTGATTGATGACAGCTCCCCCGATGGCACAGCCGGCATCGTCAAGCAGCTTCAATCGAAATATCCCGGTCAGCTATTTCTGGAGGAGCGTCATGGGAAACTGGGGCTTGGCACGGCTTATATCCATGGGTTCAAATGGGCGGTCCGAAATAACTACCACTTTATTTTCGAAATGGATGCGGACTTCTCGCACAATCCCAAAGATCTGGAGCGATTATATGAAGCCTGTAAGTTTCAGGGGGGCGATGTTGCCGTCGGTTCGCGGTATGTCAGGGGCGGAGGAAATGTCAATTGGCCCCGGGACCGGATCTTATTATCCCGCGGTGGGTCGATCTATACGCGGCTGATCACCTGGATGCCGGTACAGGATCCGACGGCGGGGTTCGTTTGCTACCGCAAGGAGGTGCTGGAGACGATCAACCTGGATCAGATCCGGTTTGTCGGTTATGCTTTCCAGATCGAAATGAAATTTGCGGCCTGGAAGCTGGGATTCAAGATCAAGGAGGTGCCGATCATTTTTGAGGACCGGAAGTATGGGGTCTCCAAAATGAATAAGGGCATTGTAAAGGAAGGGATCCTGGGAGTATTGAATCTGCGTTGGCAGTCCTTGTTCAAGAACTATCGCAATCGCGTTAAGAATGATATGGTGGGGATTGGGGCAAATTCCATGCGCCCTGCTAAATGAGGAAAGCATTTTTCCAACTCCATATTGCCGTGTTGCTCGCGGGGCTTACCGGGATACTTGGTAAGCTGATCTCCCTCAATGAAGGTCTGTTAGTGTGGTGGCGGTTGTTCATTACCGCCGTCTCCCTGTGGCTGCTGGCGGCGGTGCGGCGGCAGGATATCCGGATCGGCCGCCGGGACCTCTGGCGTATTATCGGGATCGGCGGGATCGCGGCGCTGCATTGGGTTTGCTTCTATGGCAGCATCAAATATTCGAACGTAAGCGTGGGGCTCCTGTGTTTTTCGGCGGTCGGCTTCTTTACGGCGATCATCGAGCCGCTGGTGCTTGGACATCGGGTCGATGTCGT
>DATMLR010000326.1:0-6530 GCA_035570015.1 Puia sp. | reverse complement strand
CAGCCTTATTTCCATATCCATGGCACATGGGACGAAGTTTTCCCGATCAAGTACACCAAACCCACCCATATCATCCCGAGGGGAGGCCATAACCTGGTCATGAATCACGCGCCTTCAATTAATAGTCTGCTCCGCGCGATTCTCCCGGTCCCCGTCTGCTGACCCCTATCCCTTTTTTACCCCACCTTTTCCATCCTCTTTTTTAGCCCCTTCGGACAAAACCGGACAGCAAGTGCAGCGAAACCGGACGGTCCTGTCGCCCCTCAACCTATCAAACAATTGATTATCAATGCAATCATTTTGTGGCACCGCTCTGGCACTCTCTACATCGCCGGCGGAAAATCAAACCAAAAAACTCCCGGACACTTCCAGAATGAAACAAACTCTTCCCAATATTGAGACATTCACCTCGGCATATGAACCGTTCACGCCGATAATGAATTGCGTTCACCCTGGTGATTTTACCGTTCATAAAGTTATTAGGCCATTCAAGGTACTATGCATTGTAAAGTACCTTCCTTAAACATTATCTTTGTTATGTAAACAAGCAGTAAAAAAGATTTTCAAACAGCAAAAAACTAAGTATATGTTACTCCGCAACACCAAACTCAGCCAGGCCCTTGCAAATGGGACCAAGAAATTCGCCTTAATGACCGCCTTGTTTTTGACACTAGGCATCGGCAGCAGCTTCGCAGCCTCAACCGACAGCGGCAAATCCACTTCCCCCGCCGCCAACAACGATGTCATCATCGCCGTTTTCCACAAGGAATTTCGTACCGCGGACGTTTTGCAGGTAGAGCAGAAAAAGGAATACACCAAGGTGACCTTCCGCATGAGTGGAGTAGTCATGTTCGCCTACTACTCCGAAGACGGAGACCTCATGGCCGTCGTCCGCAACATCCTCTCGACCCAGCTTCCCATCCGCCTGCTCATGGATCTGAAACAGCACCATTCCGACTGCTGGATCACCGACCTTTTCGAATTGGATCACAATGGCCAAACGGTCTACTTCGCCTCCCTGGAGAACAGCGACTTCAAGCTGACCCTTCGGTCCGCTGACAACAGCAACTGGGAGACCTATCAAAAGGAAAACAAGGAAACCAAATCGCTTTAATCGACGACTTTATCCGTATACTAGCAAGTCTTTAACCGTATACCAGCGCAGTTAACCGTATCCGATCGGGCCCCGCTTCCGCGGGGCCCTTTTTCCCACCTTCATCCTCAATACGCATAATTTCGAATCATGCGCATAAATCTTCCCGGCCCTCACACACACACATGCACCTCCCTCGTCCGATTCGACCGCCCGCCCTTCACCCCAACTTCCTATTCACCGCCTCAACTCCTAAGGATCCCACCAACCTCAATACAACGACTTATCCCCCTTCTCCCTCCAAAGTTCGAACACCTCCTCCGCCCCCCTATCTGCCAACAGCTCGAAGGGAATCCTCCTCTCCCCCGGCGGCACCTCGATCTCCCGATAAATGACGGCATCATCAAACCCCGCCGCCCCCGCCTGCTCCCGCGTAGCCGCATATACCACCCGCTTCGGCCTCGCCCAATAGATCGCCCCCAGACACATCGGACAGGGCTCACACGAAGCATACAGGACACAATCCGACAACTGATAATTGCCCAGCTGCCGGCACGCATCCCGGATCGCGACAATTTCCGCATGCGCCGTCGGATCATTGGAAGACGTCACGGCGTTGCAACCTCTCCCAACTACCTGGCCATCTCTGACGATCACACACCCGAAAGGCCCACCCAGCCCCGCTGCCACACCCCGCCGCGCCAGCTCGATCGCCTCCCGTAAATATTCTCTATCCTTATCTTTATCCATGTGACAAATTTACTCGCCTGAGAAAAAAAATCCACAAATTTCCTCAAGTTAACGCCTCCAACACCTTTTTTCCGCTCAAACTAAGGTTGGACCGCTGTTTGTAATACTACTATGGCTTTTAATAGGATATTGGATTTTAGCAACGGCCTGGATTTCTATCTGGGCTTCTTTTTTATATCTATATTTGGGTCTCTAAACGAGTTACGTTCTGTGCACACCCGAATGCTTTCCATCATCCTGCTGGCCCTAACCTTTTCCCTGAACACCCGATCCCAGGACTCTATCCCCGTCCTGCTGTCCCGCCTCGACCAGGCCATCGAATCCTCTCCTGGTTACGATTCCGCCAAACTGCTCGAGATCGCAAACCTGAAAACCACGCTCGCCGCCGCACAGGGCGCCGACCTTCCTGCACTTTATACCGACTACGGGGCCCTCTGCGAAGCCTACAAAGTCTTCAACTACGACTCCGCCTTTTCGTATGCCCGGCAGCTCCAGACAACCGCACTCCGGATCGGTGACCCCACCCTCATCCTCGCCGCCCGCCTGCGTCTCGACTTCTGCCTCCTGTCCGCCGGAATGTTCAAGGAAACCCTGGATTCCCTCGACAAGATCCGCATTCGGGGCGCCCCCGACAGCCTCCAGGCAGAATATTACGCCCTGGTAGGCCGCTACTACTACGACCTGGGAGACTTCGACAACGACGGCTATAATACGCCCGACTATATCCGAAAAGGGAATAACTATATGGACTCGGCGCTCAGCCTCTTTCCACCGGGTTCTTTCAACTATGGCTACTTTACCGGCCTTCGCCAAATCAAATCAGGCGATCGCGCCCACGCGCAAGCCGTATTCTGGCAGCTGCTCACCCGTCCGGACCTCACCCTCCACCAACTGGCCGTTACAACCTCCACCCTCAGCGATATCTATATCAACAACGGCCAGCCCGATTCCGCCATCGTCCTTCTTATCCGCGCCGCTATCGCCGATATCCAGTCTTCCACCAAAGAGACCGCGGCCATCTTCAACCTCGCCCAGCTGCTCTATAAGAAAGGCGACGTCCGTGACGCCAGCTCCTATATTGAGGTCGCTATCCGCGACGCCATCTTCTACGGCGCACGACAGCGGAAAGTCCAGGTAAGCGCCATCCTGCCCCTTATCGAAGCCGAAAAGATCAGCCGCGTAGAAGGACAAAAGTCTGTCTTCCTCACCTGGTCGGTAATCGCTACTCTGTTACTTCTGGCCGTCATCGTCCTCGTCATCGTCGTCCTTCGCCAGGTCAAACGCCTCCAGACCGCACAGCGGATCATCACCGAAGCCCATATCAAGGAACAGGCCGCCAACCAGCGCCTCATCGAGACCAACAATAAGCTCTCCGAAGCCAATAAGATCAAGGAAGAATACATCGGCTATTTCTTCAACGCCGATTCCGAATCGTTTGATAAGATCGGGCAATTCAAAAAAGCGCTCGAACAGAAGATCGCCTATCGCAAATGGGACGACGTCATCACTCTGGTCAACAGCACCAACCCAAAAAAGGAAAAGGAAGAGCTCCTTCGCAATTTCGACATGGTCTTCCTCAAGCTCTTCCCCGACTTCATCCAACGTTTCAACGACCTCTTCCGCGAAGAAGACAAGATGCTGCTGAAAGACAACGAGCTGCTCAACACCGACCTCCGCATCTTCGCCCTGATCCGCATGGGGATCCACGAGAACGAGAAGATCGCCCGCATCCTCGAATACTCCGTCAACACCATCAACACCTACAAAACCCGGATCAAGAACAAATCCATCGTCCCCAACGAAGCATTCGAACAGCGAATAATGGAGATCCGAACGCTTTAAAAACTACTTGAATCAATACATAAAACTACCCTCCCGGGTAGTACGTGGTCAATTGCCGACGAATACTTTTGCATTCCCTTCAGATGCAATGAGAAAAATATTCGATCACTTTAATCATCTTCGCCATGTCCTCAACCCCAGGACGAAGGGCGGAGATTATTGATTAACTTCATTTGAAATAAATTAATCTTGCCAGGAGACCTGAAATCATCGGTTGCAATGTTATTGGCGATCCTTTTCACCTGCGTTTCCGCCGGCGCGCAACCCAACTATGTTTTCCAGCACCTGTCGGCGGAAGACGGTCTGATGCCGGGTCCCCGGATCAGCGTTTACCAGGATAAGGAGGGGTACTACTGGTTTGCGTCGGTAAACGGCCTTCAGCGCTACGACGGAAAAAGCTTCGTTACATACCCTTATAAATATAGCGGCAACCTTCCCGTACGTCCTGATTGGACTGCCAGCCCCATAGAGGACAAAGAGGGCAATATCTGGGTGTTGAATCAGGAGGGGGTCAACATCTTTAACCGAAGCAGTCGCTCCTTTAATCGACTGTATTTAAGCGATGCTCCGGATAGCTTCGTCAGCAACGTTGCGGCCATCCTGAAAGATGGCCGGGACCAGCTCTGGATCGTCACCAGTTGGAATATCTACCGGTTTGACGATGCCGCTCAAAAACCTGTCCTCGCGATGAATGTCCTGAAAGACCATCACTCAGGAATGTTTACTCCCATGTATGACAGCGTAAGAGATGGCTTCTGGGTCCTCACCCTGGATACGGCAAAGCGGATCGCCTTCATCGACGTCAACAAGAAGCTGGTCACCTGGCCGTTGGGCCGTTCAGCAGACCAGTTGTTGGGCCACAATAATCCGATATCCTGTTTTTACCTGGACCGGGGTGGAAATTTATGGTTGACCAATTACCTGGGAGATCTGTGCAAATACAACACCTGGTCCCACAAGGCCGGTTCACTGCAGGTTTCACATGGCCGGACAACAGAAAAAACCGGATCGCCCAATTCCGCTATACAATGCATGTTGGATGACGGAGCCGGCACGGTCTGGTTCGGGGCGGACTACTATCTCGGTTTGATCGGGTGTAGGAAAGGTACGGATGAACTCTTTTTTCAACCGCAGGACAACGGCTCCGAATATGGCTTCCACTATACGGAAGACGTCTACAGCCTATATACCGACAGGGAAGGCAACATCTGGGTTTGCTCGGACCTCGGATTCAATATTTTCAATCCGGCCCGGCAACAATTTCGGTACCTCAGGCCGGACCGGGTAACCACACTCAACCAATTCAGCGCGGATGTGACCTCCATGTATCAAAGCAGTTCGGGCGATATCTGGATAGGAACCTGGGGCGACGGCATTTTTCGATATGATTCCAATTTTAACCTGGTCAGTACGTATATTCATCATAACGACAATCCCTCTTCGCTGGGAGAGCCCTTGAATAGAGTCTGGTGCTTTTGTGAAGACAAGCGCGGGCGGCTCTGGGTTGGGTGTCAATACGCCATGCTGTCCATCCTGGACCCCCGGCGCGGCAGGTTCAGCAACACCCGGGTCCGGGAATTCCAGGGCAGGACCATCATGCACATCGCCAGGGATAGCGACGACAATATGTGGTTCGGGCTTTTCGGCTACCTGACTGGAAAATGGCTGGCGGATTCCGCTAAAATGATACTGTATGGATCCATCGGCCCACAACAGCTGTCGGCACTCTCGAAAATCGAAGGCCTCCTGGTAGACAGCCGCAACACCGTACAGTGGAGTAATGGGAATGACGGTCTTCAAAAGGCTTTGCCACGTCATCCGGTTATCGTGGACACGGGTCTCCTGCCAAAACACCTCTCCTCTCTTTGCTCCCTGAATGACACAACGCTCATCGGCGATGTAGTCGGAAAAGGGGTCTTTGTTTTGAACACCGGCTCCAAATCGATTCACTATTACAACGTTACCAATGGCCCCCCATTCCATTCCATTTATGGCGCCCTGTCGGACGGCTCCTCCTCTGCCTGGATCATTGCAAACGACGGTATCGGCCACCTGAATACCCCTACCGGCATTATCTCCGTTGCCTCCATCACCGATGGAATAACCGATCGCGAATTGGAAGGACCCTATTGCCGGCTGAGGAATGGGATCATAATGTTCGCGGCAAAATCAGGTGTGATCTGGTTTAATCCGCAAGCCATCAAGCCAAAAGCCCCTCCCCCGGATGTTCGGATCACCGGGTTTCGCGCAGGCGAAGAGACCATCGCCGTGGATTCGTTTCCGCAAAACAGCCTCATCCGCCTTTCTTCCCAACAAAACCGGTTGACGATCGAGTATGCCTCGCTTTCCTTCGAAGGAAGAAAGTCCACCCAATATTTCTATCAGCTGGAAGGTCTGGATAAGAACTGGATCCCGGCAGGGACAGGCCGGTCGGTCACCTATGCCAATCTTTCTTCCGGCCGCTATATTTTCAAGGTAAAGTCCCAGAATGCAGATGGCATTTTCACCGGGGATCTTACCATGGTGCCCTTCTACATCTATCCTCCCTGGTGGCGGTCCTGGTGGGCCATTACAGGATGGATCCTCGCCGCCTCACTGATCACCTATGCATTCATATACTATCGCAAACGGAATTCAGCGCATCTTTCAAGCGTCCGGCAGAAAATTGCATCCGACCTGCACGACGATATCGGATCCACCCTCAATAGCATTTCTGTCTATAGCGAGGTAGCCATACTCGAGTTCGAATCCAACCCGGGAAATTCGAAACAACTGCTCCTGAAAATGGGTGGCGCCTCCCGCCAAATGATCGAAACGATGAATGACATCGTCTGGGCCATCAATC
>DATMLR010000325.1:0-4690 GCA_035570015.1 Puia sp. | reverse complement strand
CGATCAGCTCTTCCTTGCTGATTCTGGGTTTCCATTCTTCTTCCGGATAGAGGGCAACCCCGAATTCGTTGTTGTAGAAGCCGGCGACGTCGGTGCCGTCGTCGGGGCGACCGGTCTGGCACATGACGCGGCGGACCTGGGGAAAGCGCATCATGATCTCCTGCATTTGGCGGGCCTTTGCCACGGAAGTATCCAGCGAGATGCTGTAGGGGAGGGTAGCACGCACCCAGATCGAGCCTTCGTTGAGCTCGGGCAGGAATTCCGAACCCAGGAAGCGGAACGCATAGAGACCGGCTGTTACCCCGATGATGGCAACGGCCATGGACAGTCGCTTATGGTGGAAGACAAAGCGGAAACCCCGCATAATGGACGCAGTCATGAAATGGACGATGGGGTTGCGCTTATCCTTGATGTTCTTTTTCAGCAGGATGCTAGCCAGGACGGGCACGAGTGTGAGGGTGAAGATCAGGGCGCCGAGGAGGGCGAATCCCAGTGTATAGGCAAGCGGGGAGAACATTTTACCTTCTACCTTTTGGAAGGAGAAGATTGGCAGCAGAGCGGTGATGATAATGACCTTTGTAAAAAAGATGGCCTTTCCAAGCTCTGCCCCGCGATGACGGATGATGCCCAGTTTGGACAACTTGTTGAACTTCTCCATTCCCAGTTCATGGGCGCGTTTGTCCAGTTGGACGAAAAGGCCTTCGACCATTACTACAGCGCCGTCAATGATGATTCCGAAGTCGATCGCTCCCAGTGAGAGGAGGTTGGCGGACATACCCATGAGATGCAGGCAGATAAAGGCAAAAAGCAGCGACAAGGGAATAATGATGGAAACGATGAGGGTGGTCCGCCAATTGAACATGAAAAGCGAAACGATGAGGGTGACCAGCAAAATGCCTTCGATGAGGTTGTGAAGGACGGTGTGGGTGGCGTAGTTGATCAAATCTTCCCGATTATAGAAAGTGACGAGCTTGGTGTCCTGGGGCAGGACGCTGTTGTTTAGTTTCGCCACTTCGGCCTTTATCCCTTTGATGACCCGGTCCGGATTCTCGCCCTTGCGCATCAGCAC
Source organism: Puia sp. (assembly GCA_035570015.1). Classification (GTDB taxonomy): domain Bacteria; phylum Bacteroidota; class Bacteroidia; order Chitinophagales; family Chitinophagaceae; genus Puia. Next base: position 3,621 of record DATMLR010000325.1, on the reverse strand, counting down.
GATCCCTTCAACGGCATCCGGGTTGTTCCAGAGCCGGCGGGGACCGCCCGTGTCGATCGCATCGGTGCGCGCGACTTCGCCGAGCCGGGGCAGGTTGCTGATGCTGACATCGGCTACGTTCCTGACCAGCACGGGGGTGCCGTTATTGACCTCTATGATGATATTTTTGATCTCGTTGATGTCGTTCAGCAGACCGATCCCGCGGACTACATAGGCCTGGGAGTTCTTCTTGATGATATCGCCGCCGATGTTGATGTTGCTTTTACCGACGGCGTTGAAAACGTCCAGTGGGGTAATCCCCAGGTTGGCCAGGATCATCGGGTTGACCTGGATCTCGTAGGTCTTGACCTTGCCCCCGAAGCTAACGACGTCGGCTACGCCAGGGATGGCGCGCAGCTCGCGGTCGACGACCCAGTCCTGGATAGTCTTGAGCTCACGGGGATCGCGGAAAGTGCTCTCAAGGGTGTAACGGAATACTTCACCGGTAGGCCCCGTTGGCGGCTGGACGTCGGGGTCGACATTGTCAGGCAGGTCGGCGTTGTGGATGAGATTGTTGACTTGTTGGCGGGCATAGGTATCATCGACGCCGTCTTCGAAGATAAGTTTGACGACCGAGAGGCCGAAGATGGTCGTAGAGCGGAGGCTGGTCTTGCGTTGAACGGGGTTCATGGCCAGCTCGACCGGGATGGTGACGAACTTCTCTACCTCTTCCGCGCTACGGCCCGGCCACTGGGAAATGATGGTGATCTCGGTGTTGGTAACGTCAGGGAAGGCCTCAATGGGCATGTTGCGGAAGGTAATTACACCGTAGACGATCAACAGGAGGGTAGCGAAGAAAATGAAATACTTATTTTTCAGGGAAAACGCGAGTAATCCTTTCAGAAATCGATTCATATGGTCAGTTCCAAGTAGAAGTTAACGGGAAGTTAACCACTCGTTAAGACGTGGCCAAATTAAAAGGGATCGAATGGTGTTTTTTAATCGTCGGGGGGTAGGGTTCGCGGATCAGTAATAAAAAGGATGGAATTCGAACCCATGGGGTGCGTTCCATTCGAGCGCGGGGGCGGGCGTCTTGATCAGGCGATTGAGTTCCAGGAGGGAGCCGGCGAGTGGGGAGAGACCATCGATCCGATACAGGTCGGTGTCGAAGGAGAAATAGAACCGGCGGTAGCGTTGGTAGGTGGGGATGGGGCGGCTGTTTATCTCAGCAGGGTTATCGCGGGCGCCGATCATTCCTTCGGCGCCATAGCCGACGGCGGCGTTGAGCCAGCGGGGAAAGTTGGCGGAGGCTGGCAGGAAGCTGGCGATATTAAAAGAGAGCCAATAGCTTTGGCCGTTATAGTCTTTGAGCATTTTTTCAGGCAGGTTGCTGCCGAGTTCCGCGGGGTAATAGGTGGGGAAAATGGTTCCGTGATATGAATATTTGAGACTGATGCGCTGCTCGTGCCAGAGGAGCTGCTGACCTTCGAACAGTAAGCAGCCGGTGATATTGGCGAGCATATCGCCGGGGGAAAAACCCCATTTGGCGGAGTGGCCGTCCATGACCTCAATCATCGTCATGAAGCCAAGAGCGGTCAGGGTGCCAATGAGAGCGGAGGTGCCGGGTCGGACGCCGCCCCAGCGGAACAGGTTATTCTCGAAAGCGGCGATGTTATAAGCGGTTGTGGCGTGACCGACCTTATCGACGTTCAGCCATTCGGCGTTGTCGTTGAAAAAATGGAATTTGGAATGGGGGAATTTTTTGTACCAAAGATATTGTAGTCCGATCGTGACGGCTGTTCCGACAGCAGCTTCGGTGATGATGACGCCGTTGACGCGGCCGGGGTTATAGGTGGTGGAGGCTTTGAAAAAATCCTGTGCCCGGAGAGACAGGCACAGGATGAAGAAGACGAGCGCCAGGCAATATCTTTTCAATTGCATGGACGAAAATAGCATTTTATTCGATGGCGCCCTGATGTTTAGTATCGACGTTCCGGTAGGCCCAGCCGAAGATCAGCGGGAAGACCAGTAGTGAAAAGATCATGGCGCAGAGGATACCGCCGATAACGACGCGGGCGAGGGGTCGGGAGCTTTCCGATCCGATTCCGTGGGATACCGCGGCAGGGAACAAGCCGATGGCGGCCATGAGAGCAGTCATCATAACCGGTCTGATCCGGGAATTGACACCCAGTTTGATTGCGGTGTAAAGGGTATGGCTCTGGTTGTGCATATGTTCCAGGTTGTGCTTGAAGACGGTAATGAGCAATACGCCGTCCTGGATACAGATGCCGAAAAGGGCAATAAAGCCGATGCCGGCGGAGATGCTGAAGTTTGTCCCGGTGAGATGGAGAGCTGCCACACCGCCGACGATGGCAAATGGGACGTTGAGGAACACGAGACCGGCATCCTTCAGGTTCCCGAACATGACGAACAGCAACAGGAAGATGAGCAGGAGGCTGATGGGCACTACTTCTTCGAGCCGTTTGGAAGCGCGCTGCTGGTTTTCGAAATCGCCCTGCCAAACCATCGAATAACCTTTTTTGAGGGTGACTTTGGCATCGACCTTTTGCTGGGCTTCGGCGATAGTACTTCCCATGTCGCGGCCGCGGACGGAGAACTTCAAGGCGGCGTACCGTTCGTTATCGTCGCGGAAGATGAGACAGGGGCCTGTCTTCATCGTGATGGCCGCGATCTCTTTGATGGGCACTTTGGACCCGCTAAGGGTGGGGACCATGAGGTTGCCGATATCATCTACGGATGCCCGGTATTCTTCAGGGAGGCGGATGCGGATATCGAAGGTCTTGATCCCTTCATAGAGCGTGGAGGCTGCTTTGCCGCCGATGGCCATTTCGATGACGGCATTGGCGTCTGCTGTGGCGACGCCGTACTGGGCCATCGTCTGCTGATTGAGGTCGATATCCAATTCGGGCTGGCCGATATTCTTGATGACGCCGAGGTCTTCGATCCCGCGGACGGTTTTGAGAATATTGTCAACCTCAGTAACCTTCTCTTCCATGTAGTCCAGGGAGTCACCATAGACCTTCACGCAGATGGAGCCCTTGACACCGGATACGGCTTCTTCGATGTTGTCGCTGATCGGCTGGGAGAAGTTCAGGTCAACGCCGGGGATCATGCTCAGCTTCCTGTTCATCGTATCGATCAGCTCATCCTTGGTGATATGGGGTTTCCAGTCATCTTCGGGATACATCAGCACGTCAAATTCGTTGTTATAGAACCCGGTGACGTCGGTACCGTCGTCTGGGCGGCCGGTCTGTGATGCGACGACCTTGACCTGCGGGAATTCCATGACCATTTTACGGACTTCCCGGGCAACCTTCACCGATTCACCGAGGGAGGCGCTATAGGGCAGCTGGGCGCGGAGCCAGATGGCGCCTTCGTCGAGCTCGGGGAGGAACTCAGTCCCAAGCAGGGTAAAGGCGTAGAAGCCGACGCCGATGATGATAAAAGCTACGGTGACGGTCGTCTTCTTATGTCTCCAGTGGAACATGAACCCTCTCACCATCATCCCGGTCAGGAAGTGGACGAAGGGATTGTGCTTTTCATGGACGTTCTTTCGCAGCAGGACGTTGATGAGCACCGGCACGAGGGTGAGCGTGGTGATCAGGGCGCCCAGCAGCGCAA
>DATMLR010000324.1:0-14426 GCA_035570015.1 Puia sp. | reverse complement strand
GGCAACATCGGGTACAGCCTCGCGCGCCAGGTGGCGGAAGACCCGCGGCCCTGGTATGTGGCGGAGATCAGCAGTTTCCAGCTAGATGATATCGTCAGCTTCCGTCCGGATGTTGCCATTCTCACCAATATCACTGAAGACCATTTGGACCGGTACGAATATAAGTTCGAAAATTATATCCGCAGCAAGTTCCGGATTGTCATGAATCAAACTGCAGATGACTATTTCATATACAACCAGGATGATCCCGTGATCACTACATATATAAGCCAATCTAACTTCAATTCTAACCCACTACCATTCACCATGCAACAGGAACCCAACAAAGGAGGATTTATCCGAAACGGTCAGATGACAGTCAGTACAGGAACGGAACGGCTGCAAATGAGCATATACGATTTTGCCCTGAAGGGTATACACAATCAATACAATACTATGGCAGCAGGAATCGCCGCCGCCACCGTCGGCATCCGGAAGGAAAAGATCCGCGAAGCGATCCGGAGCTTCGAAGCGCTGGAACATCGCATGGAATACGTCAGTACGGTCAGAGGCGTTCAATTTATCAATGATTCCAAGGCGACGAACGTCAATAGCACCTGGTATGCACTGGAAAGTATGGATAAGCCCACGATCCTGATACTTGGCGGCGTAGACAAGGGAAATGACTATGGTCTGATCCGGGATCTCGTAAAAGAAAAAGTAAAGGCGATCGTCTGCCTGGGTATCGACAATCGAAAGATACATGAAGCTTTTCAGAATGACGTTCCGCTTATGGTGAATACGGCGAGCGCCGAAGAGGCTGTCCGGGCGGCATATCACTTTGCGGTCAAAGGCGATGTGGTTTTGCTGAGCCCCGCCTGCGCCAGCTTTGATTTGTTCAAAAATTATGAAGACCGCGGGCGGCAGTTCAAGGAGGCTGTCAGGGATCTATGAGCGATCTATGAGTGCCACGACGACGATAGAACGGACACCCTTCCAAAGCCTCCGGTCCAGGACCCGGGGCGACAAGGTTATTTGGACGGCCGTGTTCCTGCTGGCCGTCGTGTCCCTTTTGGTTGTATATAGCTCCACCGGTCTGCTGGCTTACAAAATGTACAAGGGCAACACCGAAGTCTACCTGTTCAAGCAATTTGCTTTTATCGTTGTCGGGTTGGGAATCATTTACTTTGCCCACCAGGTCAACTATACCCTATATTCCCGCGCAGCGAAGATCCTTTTTCTGGTTTCCATCCCGCTGCTGCTCTATACGCTCTTCTTTGGTGTGAAGCTCAATGAGGGCAGCCGCTGGATTCGCTTGCCGATCATCAACATGACCTTCCAGACTTCCGACCTCGCCAAACTGGCGCTCTTCATGTATCTCGGTCGGCTGCTTAGCAAGAAGCAGGATGTCATAAAGGATTTCCGGAAAGGCTTTCTTCCGGTGATCCTTCCCGTAGCGATCATCTGCCTGTTGATCGCCCCGGCTAATCTGTCGACGGCGTTGCTGATCGGGGCAACCAGTCTCATGCTCCTCTTTATTGGCCGGGTAAGCGCGAAGCATTTGTTGTTAACCGTGGGCGTGGCGCTTGTCCCGGTACTGATTCTTGTCGGTGCAGCGATGATCCGGCATTCCTCCAATGGTGGCGCAATCGAAAAACCCCGGACAGAAGGGCGATCGGGGTTATTCATACGTGTCGATACCTGGATCAGCCGGGTCGAGACCTTTATCTATGGCGGCGTCGACAATAGCGATAATAACTACCAGACCAATCAGGCCAAGATCGCCATCGCCAAAGGCGGTATACTGGGTCTTGGACCTGGCAACAGCCAGCAACGTAATTTCCTTCCGCATCCGTATAGCGACTTCATCTATGCGATTATTATCGAAGAATATGGACTAGCCGGCGGCATCTTCATCATGTTGATCTACCTCGTCTTTTTGCTGCGCAGCATCCGCATCTTCCGGCGCTGTCCCTTTGCCTTCGGCGCGTTCCTGGCACTGGGGCTCAGTTTTACGCTGGTCATCCAGGCACTCGCCAATATGGCGGTCAATGTCAATTTGTTTCCCGTCACAGGGGTGACATTGCCGCTGGTCAGCATGGGCGGGAGCTCCTTTCTGTTTACCTGCCTGGCAATCGGCATTATTCTAAGTGTGGCCCGCAACGTCGAGCAACTGGAGGGCTCCGCACATGAATAAGCGCATCATCATAGCAGGCGGCGGTACCGGCGGCCATATTTTCCCCGCAGTAGCCATCGCGGGCGCACTCCAACGACAAGACCCCGGCATCGAATTGTTATTCGTCGGAGCGAAAGGCAGAATGGAAATGGAGAAGATCCCCCAGGCGGGTTACCGCATCGAAGGCATCGATATTGCAGGTTTCAATCGGAGCTCGCTGCTAAAGAATGCGGGGTTGCCTTTTAAGCTCATCCGCAGCTTCTTCCAGGTCAACCGCATCCTGCGCAGTTTCCAGCCTGATGCGGTTATCGGGGTAGGAGGATACTCCAGCTTTCCCGTGCTGCGGGCGGCGCAAGCCAAGGGGATACCTACGTTTATCCATGAAAGCAACTCCTTTGCGGGAAAGAGCAATATCCTGCTGGGCAAAAAGGCCGACCGCATCTTCGTCGCCAGCGACGGAATGGAGAAGTTCTTCCCTGCGAACCGGATCATCGTTACCGGTAACCCGGTCCGAAGCGCGATCGTCGACAGTCAGATCACCAGGGACGAAGCCATTCGCGGATTCGGTCTGGACCCTGCGCAGCCGACCGTCTTGTCTACCGGCGGGAGCCTTGGCGCAAAAGGCATCAACGAGGCGATCGCCGCGCATATTGATGATTGGCGGCAGGCAGACATCCAGCTGATCTGGCAGACCGGCAAACCATTTGCCGCGCAAGCCGCAGCGATTAGCCAGAGTCGTCGCGGTATTTGGACAGGTGACTTTATCCCGAAGATGGAGAATGCTTTCGCAGCGGCGGATGTGGTCATCTCGAGATCGGGCGCGATGTCGATTGCGGAGCTGTGCGTGGTGGGGCGACCGGTCATTTTTGTGCCCTTCCCGTTTGCGGCGGAGGACCATCAGACGGCCAATGCCCGGAACCTGGCCGATAAGGGAGCTGCGCTGATGGTAAAGGACAGTGAGGCGAAGGACAAACTGGTTAGCACCGCCATTGCTCTGGTAAAAGATGGGACGCTGCGGCAACAGCTAAAAACGAATATCGGCCGGCTTGGGGTTACTGACGCGGCCGACCGGATAGCGAAGGTGATATTAATGACGCTTGGGAATGGTTGAATTGAACGATATAAAAAAGATTTATTTCATCGGCATAGGCGGAATAGGTATGAGTGCACTCGCAAGATATTTCAGATTCCATGGCAAGGAGGTCAGCGGCTATGACCGGACCTCCACCACGCTGACCAAAGAGTTGGAAGCGGAAGGAATTGCCGTCCATTATAAAGACGATCCGGCGCTTGCTCCAAAGGATGCCGACGTGGTTGTCTATACGCCGGCGGTGCCAAATAATCATCGGGAGCTGACCTGGTATCAACAGCATGGGTACACGCTGTACAAGCGAAGTGAAGTTCTGGGCATGATAACCGAACGTTCTTTTAATATATGTGTGGCGGGGACTCATGGCAAGACGACGGTGACGACGATGATCGCGCATATCCTGAGACACTCCGGGTATGGTTGCAATGCGTTCCTGGGCGGGATCGCCGTCAACTACAACAGTAATTTCTGGAGCGACCCGCGGAATGTTTGTGTAGTCGAGGCGGATGAATATGACCGAAGCTTCCTGAAGTTAAGTCCCGATATCGCGGTCATTACGGCGATGGATGCCGACCACCTCGACATCTATGGTACGGCGGAGGCCGTGCAGCAGGCCTTTATCGATTTCGCCGGCCGGATCAAACCCGGCGGTTTTTTGCTTAGCAGGATTGGGCTGACCCACTCGGCAGCGCTGAAAGGCGATCATCATTGGACTTATGGCCTGACCGATGAAGCCGATGTCTTCGCCTCCGGAATCCGAATTGAGGACGGCGACTACTGGTTTACGGTGCAGACCTCCGATTGGAAGCTGGAACGGGTCATCCTGAGCATGGGCGGGCGCCATAACGTAGAAAATGCCACTGCTGCGATCGCGGTGGCTCATCGCCTCGGAATCCCGGGCGACAAGATCATCGATGCCGTAGTCGCCTTCAGGGGTGTCCGGAGAAGATTCGAGTATGTCGTCAAAGAACCGGACCTGGTCTATATCGATGATTATGCGCACCACCCCGAAGAGCTGCGGGCGCTGATCATGGGAGCTCGTGAGCTGTTTCCAGACTGGAAATGCACGGTCATTTTCCAGCCCCACCTCTTTACCCGGACCCGAGACTTTGCCGATGGATTCGCGGCAAGCCTAAGCCTGGCGGATGAGGTATTCTTATTGCCCATCTACCCGGCGCGGGAGCTACCCATAGCGGGCGTGACCAGCGCACTGATCGCCGGGAAGATGAATTCTGATAAGGTAAAACTCGTGGACAAACAAGAATTGTTGACTATTATAAAGGAAGAGTGGATGAACGAAAAAGGAAAGGTATTGATCACGGCAGGAGCGGGAGACATTGATACGTTGGTTGAGCCTATTCGGCAGTTGTTGAGCCGAGACGGCGGTTGTTGAACCCTATAGTACTGTGAACGGGACTTTTACTAACCCGGGCACCTTTGTACCCGTCTGACGAACCCCACGGTCGTCGGGCGGGCAACACGGACAAAAATGGCGATTAAGATAAATATCAGGAAAATTCTCTCAACCATGATCTGGGGCTGTATCGGCGCCGGGGTGTTGGTGTTGCTTGTCGCGGCCATCCGGTACCGGAACAATAACACCTGCAAAGGCTATGTGATCAGCCTGACCGGCACTAGCATCCCTAAGAAAGATATCCTTGCTCTGCTGGCTCCGACCGGCGCCCCGAAGATTCAGGACCGTCCTGTCCAGTCTTTTGATCTGCACCGTCTCGAGATGACGCTGGCGCGAAATATCTGGGTCCAAAAGTCACGCCTGTTCTTTGATAACAATAATGTCCTGCATGTCGAAGTGATTGAACGAACCCCCGTTACCCGCATTTTCGCGGAGGACGGGAGTAGCTTCTATTTAGATAGTGCCGGAGTGCGTTTGCCTTTGCTGACAGCCGTTCCCGTGAGGCTCCCCGTTTTCACCGGCTATCCGGCCCGCCACCAGGCGGACAGTTTGCTGGTGGCCGGCGTTCGCCGGATCAGTGCATTCCTTCGGGAAGACACATTCTGGATGGCACAGATCGAACAGATCAACATCACCCCGGACCGAACATTCGAGCTCGAGCCGGAGAATGGGAACTACCGCGTCACCCTCGGAGATGGTAACGATGTCGCCGCAAAATTCCACCGGCTTTTACTTTTTGATGAGCAGGTGTTAAGCAGGGTAGGGCTGGAGCGGTATGACCGGATCGATGTCTCCTATTCGGGGCAGGTCGTGGCCTTGAGAAAAGGCGGCGACCAGCGGCGCTATGATTCCCTGCAGGGTCTGAACAATATTCGCCAGCTGATCCGAACAGCGCAGCAGTTGCAGCCGGATACCCTTCGCCAGAAGTCAATGCGGCCTCTGGAAACCAATACGCTCACCGAGCAAAATCTATCGACGCATGACTTGTTGCCTGGTGGCGCTGACAGTTCACAACTAAAACAAAAATAAACTATGAGCCTCGAACAACCCATTATCGTCGGCCTCGACATCGGAACGACAAAAATAGCTGCCATTGCCGGCCGTAAGAACGAATACGGCAAACTGGAAATATTAGGATTCGGCCGCGCCAACTCCAACGGAGTGAAGCACGGACAGGTGCTCAATATAGACGAGACGATCAAGGCCATTCGAATGGCTCTGGACAATTGCTATGCCTCCAACCCCAATCTGGAGATAAGCGAAGTCTATGTCGGCATCGCCGGTCATCATATCAAAAGCCTCCAGACCCGTGGGGATATCGTTCGTCAGAATACCGAAGAAGAGATCACCCGCCGCGAGATCGATCAGCTTGTCGCCGATCAGTACAAGACGTATATCCCTGCCGGCGACCAGATCATCGATGTGATCCCGCAGGAATTCACTGTGGACAATTTTCAGAACATCCCCAACCCCATTGGGTACGGCGGTGTCAAGGTCGGGGCTAACTTCCATATTATCACGGGCGATAAGAACGCCATTCGGAATATCAACCGGGCAGTGGAAAAAAGCAGTTTGCATACCAAGGACCTGGTCCTTCAGCCGCTGGCCTCTGCGGCTGCTGTTATGGGGCAGGAAGATCTGGAAGCCGGCGTCGCCATCGTGGATATCGGCGGCGGTACTACCGACCTGGCCGTATTTTATGAGGGCATTCTCAAACATACGGCTGTGATCCCCTTCGGCGGTGAGAATATTACCAATGACATTAAGACCGGTCTTGGCGTTCTGAAAACCCAGGCCGAGCAAATGAAGGTGCAATTTGGCTCGGCCCTCTCCAACGAAGCAAAAGCCAACGCCTATATCACCATCCCCGGGCTTCGCGGGATGCCTGCCAAGGAGATCAGCGTCAAGAACCTGGCCGGGATCATCCAGGCGCGCATGAGCGAGATCATGGATTTTGTTACCTATCACCTGAAGCAGGTCGGCCTCGACAATCGGATGCTCAACGGGGGGGTTGTGATGACAGGCGGCGGGTCGCAACTCCGGCACCTCATCCAGCTGACGGAATACATTACCGGTCTGAATGCCCGCATCGGCTATCCCACGGAGCATCTCGCTGCCGGTCATATCGAAGAATTGGCTAAACCGACCTACTCGACCTGTATCGGGCTTATCCTCAAAGGATATAGTGATTATGAGCATAACCGAAAGGAGTTCGAAAAGGGATATCGGAAGGTCGAAGTCCCCGACAATCTCAAAAAGGCCGAAGCCAGGGAGGAGCAGTCTGGTCTCAGTGAGGAACAGCAGCAACAGGAAAGGGTCCGCAGCCGCAAGGGTGTAAAGGACTTCTGGGGCAAGTTCAAGGACGGAATTATCGATCTGTTCAAAGAAGAAGAAGACCACGCATTATAGACGCGGCGCGGGCTTCGCCCGCGCCGCCCCTACCCGATTTGTCCCTGTGAAAACTACCCGCTTACCCATGCCCGTGAAATAAGAGTATTTGTGTGTAAAAATTTAAAAACTTGTTTATGATCCATTTTGATCTTCCGAAAGAGAAATCATCCATCATCAAGGTTATTGGGGTGGGTGGCGGCGGCAGCAATGCAGTGAACCACATGTTCAGCCAGAACATTGAAGGGGTGAATTTCATCATCTGTAATACCGACGCGCAGGCGATCGCTCAAAGCCGCGTGCCCAACAGGGTACAGCTTGGTCCGCACCTCACCCAGGGACTGGGGGCCGGAGCAAATCCTGACATTGGCAGACAGGCGACGGAGGAAAGCCTGGAGGAGATCAAGACGATCCTCGAAGTGAATACCAAAATGGCGTTTATCACCGCCGGCATGGGTGGCGGCACCGGTACCGGCGGCGCGCCTATCATCTCCAAGATCTGTAAAGACCTGGGTATTCTTACCGTCGGGATCATCACTACCCCGTTCTCCTACGAAGGAAAGAAGCGGATGATGCAGGCGGAAGAGGGGATCAAGTCAATGAAGCAATACGTCGACACCCTGCTGGTGATCAGCAATGACAAGCTGAGACATCAGTTCGGCAACCTCAAGATGAAAGAAGCGTTCGCAAAGGCCGACAACGTCCTGGCAACCGCCGCGAAATGTATCACCGATGTGATCAACAGTACGGGGCAGATCAACGTCGACTTCGCGGATGTTTGTACCGTCATGCGGAACGGCGGGGTCGCCATCCTGGGCAGTGCTACCGCAAAAGGTGACAGCCGCGCCCAAAAGGCCATCGAAGAAGCCCTCAACTCACCGCTGCTGAATGATAATGATATCCGCGGGGCGAAATGGATACTGATCAATATCAATTCATGCGAAGGGGAGCATGAGTTCACCATGGATGAAGTCGAGATCATCCAGAACTATCTCCTTAGCCAGGCCGGCGAGCATACCGATGTCATCCTCGGGCTCGGCTACGACAATTCACTCGGCTCGAGCCTGGGCATCACGCTTATTGCAACGGGTTTTGAGCACAAAGAACTATTTGCCAAAACCGCCGAAACCAGCCTCAACCCCAGGAAGGAAGAAAAGATCCTCATGCCTCTCAACGTTTCGGAGGATCAGCGTCCGCACGATGTCCGGCCTGTCCGCCCCGCTTCGCCCGGCCCCCAGGCGACGACGGCGACCTCTACCAAAGAAGACTCCACAGCAGTGGCAGTGATGCAAGAACAGCTCGAACCTAAATTGATCGAAGAGCCGCAGGCGCCTGCCGTGCTCACGCTCTTCTCCGAGCCCTCATTTATTCCGGCCAAACCCACCACAGACGACGATTCCCGGTCCCCCCGGATCGAGTGGGTACTCGCTCCGGAGGCGCCTGTCGCCTCACGAAGTTCTCCTGCGTCTGCAGCGTCAGGAGGATACCTTGCAAGGCCATCCAATATCTACGCCGAAGACCCTAAGAACGATCAACAATCCTCTCCCCCGGCTGCCGAAGGTTTCCCTACGGTGCCGGTCGAACACTCTACTCCCGTGAAGGATCCGATCAGGAACACCGTTGCCGGTGATCCATCGTTGGAAGACGATTCTTCGCCCGATATGCAATTGGTGTTCAGGGATACGGACCCAGCGGCGGATGAGCCTGGGGCCCACCAAACTCACTCCCTTTCGGTGGCGAATTCACCCGTAGAGGAGCCTGCCACGCAGGACGATGCGGATGATCCCAAACGCCGGGCAGCGGAACGGATAAACAAGTTGCGAAACTTGTCGTTCAATATCAACGCTGCCGATCCGAATAACGAGTTTGAAACTGTGCCGGCTTACATCCGCCGTAATTTGGAATTGTATAATACGATCTCCGCAGCAGAGAATTTCTACAGCAACTATGAGGTTAAGACAGATGAGAACAACAACACGGAGATCAGCACCATCAATACATTTCTGGACGGTAAACGACCGGATTAAACTATCCGGAACTACAATAGTTTGTTTTTAGTTGTTTGATTCCCCTTGGTTCTCCAGGGGGATTTTCGTTTTGCGCCTCCGCCCGGCCTGCCTACCTTTACCCCATGCCGTTATTGCTTTCCTTTCTGGGTATTGTTTGCCTGATCCTGCTCATCCTTTGGGTCAAGCTCGACACCTTCATTTCGTTCATCGTGGTGAGCGTGGCGTTGGGGTTGGCTTCCGGCCTGGACATCCACCGGATCAGCGATGCAATTCAAAAAGGCATTGGCAATATCATGGGGTCCCTGGTTGTCATCCTTGGCTTCGGTGCGATGCTGGGCCGACTGATCGCCGACAGTGGGGCAGCCCAGCAGATCACGCAGTCACTCGTCCGACTGTCCGGCATCCGCCGCATCCAATGGGCCATGGCCTTGTCGGGGTTTCTCGTCGGACTGCCCATGTTCTACGGTGCCGGTTTTATGGTGTTGATGCCGCTCGTCTTTGCTGTCGGCGCATCCACCGGCCTTCCGCTGCTCTACCTGGGTATTCCGGTCCTGGCAGCCCTGTCCGTTGCTCACGGTTTCCTGCCACCGCACCCGTCCGCTACCGCCATTGCCGTCCAGCTCCACGCCCGGATCGGCAAGACCCTGCTCTATGGCATCATCGTCGCCATCCCCACGATCATCGTGGCCGGCATTATCTTTGGAAAGACCATGCGCAAATACCGGCCTGTGCCAAACCCCGAAGTGCTGACGGTCACTCTTATGGACCCCCACGAACTCCCGGGTCTTGGACTTAGCCTGATTGCTGCATTGATGCCGCTGATCCTCCTCTCCGCTACCGCGTTACTGGGTCTCCTTCCGGGCAACGCCACCCTGAAAAAAGTGATTTCCTTTATCGGCGATCCTAATATGGCCATGCTGATTGCCGTCCTGGCCGGTATCTATCTGCTCGGTCTCCGCCGGGGCAAACCGATGCGTGTCCTGATGCGATCGCTCGAGGACGCGTTCAAAGGGGTGGCCCCTGTCCTGTTGATCATTGCGGGCGCCGGCGTATTCATGCAGGTAATGAGTGAAGGGGGCGTCAACGTCTATATTGCCAAACTGCTCGAACATACGACCGTTAACCCGCTAATCCTGGGCTGGTGCGTTGCCGCGCTGATCCGCATCTGCACCGGCTCGTCGACTGTCGCGGCCTTGACGACCGTCGGCATCCTGCTGCCGCTGCTGCAGCAATCTTCTATTCAGCCGGAACTCCTCGTCCTGGCGATCGGCGCAGGCAGCATGACCTTTTCCCATGTGAACGATGGCGGCTTCTGGTTGTTTAAAGAATATTTCAACCTCACGATCCGCCAGACTTTCGCTACCTGGACGATCATGGAGACCCTCGTATCGGTGGTGGGTTTGTTGATGGTATTGTTATTGAACCAAATCGTACATTAACGAATATATGTCTACTATCACCATTACCGGCGGGACCGGGCTGATCGGCACCGCATTGACCCATTTATTGATCGACAACGGTCACCGGGTCATCATCCTATCCCGCAATGCCCCGCCCGGCAACCGTCCCGTACCGGCTGATGAAAAGGTTCCTGGCGAGCCAGGCTCCGCCGCCGCCTTCTACAGCCGTTCATCAGGGCCGGGTCTCCAACGTCTCCACTGGGATCCCGCTTCGGGCTATATCGATGTTGAAGCCATCCGCCAGGCCGACTATATCGTCCACCTCGCCGGTGCAGGCGTTGCCGACCACCGCTGGACCGCCAAACGAAAGAAAGTCATCGAAGAAAGCCGGACGAATTCCGCAGACCTGCTTGTTAACACCCTCCGTCAGAATGCCAACCAGGTGAAAGCTGTGATCAGTGCCTCCGGCATCGGCTGGTATGGGCCTGACCCCGTTATCCCTAACCCGCGGCCATTTGAAGAGACCGACCCTGCCGACAAGGACTTTCTGGGCGAAACCTGCCGCCGCTGGGAGGCTGCCATTTCCCCGGTCACGGAATTGGGTAAGCGCCTGGTCATCCTTCGCACCGGCCTCGTTCTGAGCCGACAGGGTGGAGCGCTGGCCGAATTTCGTAAACCGATCCGCTTTGGCATTGCCCCGATCCTCGGGAGCGGCCGCCAGATCTTGAGCTGGATCCATATCGACGATCTCTGCCGGCTTTATCTCGAAGCGATCGAAAGAGAAGAATGGTCCGGGGTCTACAACGCCGTAGCTCCGAACCCCGCCTCTAACCGCGTCTTTACCATCGAGCTGGCCCGGCGGCTGAAAGGGCGCTATTTCGTGCCCGTCTTTGTCCCGTCTTTGTTGCTGAAAGTGATTATAGGTGAGATGAGCGTCGAAGTGTTGAAGAGTGCTACCGTCAGCGCCGCTAAGACCCGCGCTGCCGGATTCCAGTTCATCTATCCTGCCGTCGAAAGCGCATTGGATAACCTGCTCAAAGGTCGCTCCTGAGGAAATAGCGGGTAGTCGCTACGCAGTAGATGATGAGATAGATTGCGGCGACGATCAAATGCCCCGGGATGCTATGCTCCCACTCTGCCTCACTGATCAAATGAATACCGGGAAAGGGGATCAACCGGTCGGTCGTCTCTTCCGGCAGATATTCCGCCGGCGTAAAATGCATGAAATGGGTAAGGAGGCCCATGGCGACCTGCTCGACGATCATATAGATCAGGAATAATCCGATGGCCAGACCCGATCGCTTGACCAGCACTGCGATCACAAACGCGATCATCGAATACGAAATGACCTGTACAAAATAGAAGAACAGAAATCGGCTCCCCTGCCAAATCGAAACATGCGCTCCGGTCTTGCCGCTGAAATAGCCAAAACCCAGCACGGTCAGCCCGACGACCAGTGTACTGAGCACGGATAACAGGAGTACTCCGATCAATTTGACACCGATGAATGCGCTCCGGCTCCAGCCATCGATGATATTCTGCCGGTGGGTCTTAAAGCTAAATTCATTTGTCGTTAGCGTAATGATCAGGATGGCTTGCATGATAAACAGCATGGCCGAAGTATAACAGATGGTATGCCAGCCATCCGGAAAACCAAACGGGTTGACGATGGGTGCGCCCCCGCCCTTTCCGCCCGAGGTAGCAGCGCTTACGATGCCGTATACGCCATAATTCACCCCCGGAATGGCCAAAAACACAATACCCAGCAGGATCCAGAAGGTCCGGTAGTTCTTTATCTTCATCCATTCGATCCGTAATAGCGACAACATAGATTGCGTTTAAGGGTTTTTGAACTAGTCTTTGGTGATCTCCATGAATTTAGATTCGAGGCTGCGTTTCCGCAGCTGCAGGTGATTCAGGACGATCCCATTCTCGAAGCAGAATCGGTTCAGTTCACCGGTATCCGGTGTCGTGCCTTCCTTGAAGAAGACCTGCATCAGCCCTTCATTTGGCTTGATCTGGCGAACGCCCGGCCATGCAGCCAATAGTTCAGATAACCGATCCGGCAACCCATTCGCCACCCCCAGCTCGACAATGTCGTCATTCGACAGCACTTCACGAACATCACCGGCCATAAGCAGCTGACCGCGTTGCAGGATTGCCACATGCGTACAAACTTTCTCAACCTCATCCAGCAAATGACTCGCCAGCACGATCGTTTTGCCCTCCCGCGCCAGTTGCCGGATCGTCTCCCGTGTCTCTGCAATGCCCACGGGATCGAGACCGTTGGTCGGCTCGTCAAAGACCAGCACCTCCGGATTTCCCAGCATACAGGACGCTATCGCCAGCCGCTGTTTCATCCCCAGCGAATAGGTGCTGAATTTGGAATCTTTCCGCTCGGTCAGTTTGACCATATCCAATACCCGGGGGATATCCCCCATTCCCCTGCCCTTGATGGCAGCGGCGATCCGCAGGTTCCGCTCACCAGACAAATAATGATAGAAATTCGGGGTCTCCAGCAGCGTCCCGATCTTGCGACGCTGTTTTTCCGATGGCGGTTCGCCAAACCACGCATAAGTACCGCCGGTAGCCCTGAGGACATCCATGACGATCCCCAGCAGGGTTGTTTTTCCGCTGCCATTCGGACCAAGCACGCCAAAGACCGATCCAGGCGGCACTTCTAACGATACCTGGTTGAGGGCTCTGATCCTGCCATAAAATTTTGTAACGGACCGAACGGAGAGTATGCTGCTCACAGTAGAAGTTTTTTGTCGGGCCGGCAGAAAGCCGGCTTTGCAAGACAAGATAAGAAGAATCAGGGAATTCCTCCGGCCGTATCCTCATGCCGTTGATGATACAGCGACGAAAACTCGCCCAACACGGATAAGGACCGTTCATCAAAAACCAACCTCGACAACCGCAGGCCGGCAATATCGGCCTGAAGCACCATGCGTCTGAACGGATTTAGCGTGCCGCCCGGCCCGCCCGACAGTGCCGCCGGATCATATTGGTATTCCGGGTCGCACAACGTTCCCCGCGGATACATGATACCCGGCTGACCCTTTCCCCGGATATCCAGGTCCTTGGGATGGTCTAACCCCAGGGTATGACCGTATTCGTGCGCGGCTGTCGTAGAATGGTTCAGTATATTCCCCAGTTTGAAATAGCCGGTATTGCAACCAAGACCATCAACGGAAGAGATATCGTGAAGGGAGTATTCTTCGATCCGGAAGAAATTTAACCGTGGATCCGTATTGTGCCAAACGTCGGCCGGCGGCAGGTCGGGTTTGTACATCCCTTCGATCTCGAACCGCACTTCATAGAATTCACCGCGGATCTTCACGGTTCCCTGGGGCGCATTCCACGCTGTGCTGATGTCGTCGGCAATCTGTACCGCCAGCTGACTGCTTGCAGCCCCGCCATAGAAGTATAGGATCGAGTGGATGGTAAGCCGGCGGGAAAATATATTCAGTTCTGCTTCGCCCATGTGTGATCAGTGTAGGAATTCTTCCAGTTGTTTTTCCAGATTCGGGCCCATGAGGCCTTTCGCTACGATCTTTCCCTCCTTGTCCAACAGGAAATTCATCGGGATGCCTTCCACGCCGTACTGCACCGCAACCTCATTTCTCCAACCTTTCAAATCAGATACCTGTGTCCAGGGCAGGTCATCCTGGCGGATGGCCGCCAGCCACTTGTCCATTTTTTCGTCCAGCGAGACGCCGAGGATAGTGAACCCTTTCGACCGGAACTTCCGGTAAGCTTTCAACACATTTGGATTCTCCTCCCGGCACGGCCCGCACCAACTGGCCCAAAAGTCGATCAGCACATATTGACCTTTGAAAGAGGAGAGCGCCACCGGCTTGCCTTTTGTATCGGCCTGCGTAAATTCTGGAGCAACCCGCCCGATGCCGGTCAGCAATGCCGCATCCAGGATCTGCTTTAATTCCTTTCCCATATAAGAGGATTGAAT
>DATMLR010000323.1:0-11825 GCA_035570015.1 Puia sp. | reverse complement strand
AGCCCGGAGGAGGAAGCCGTGCTGCTGAAATGGAGCGAAGATCCCGCGGGCTGGAAGGGGGTATAGGAACGGCGGATTTATTTCTGTATTTTTGGAATGATTAAATCCTCTCAATATGAAGAAGCTGCAATTGATGATACTGTTACTGGCCGGTTTTGCCGCCCCCGCCATTGCCCAGCAGAAAGCAAAAATCACGGTTGTCATTAAGACCCCGACCGTTCAATGCGAGATGTGCAAAACGCGGATCGAGAATTATTTGAGCCATGAGGACGGTATCTTAAAAACGGTTGTGGACTACAAGAAGAAAACGACCACGGTCACCTATATGAGCGACCGGACCAACGTCGAGAATATCAAGACGATGATCGCCAACTGCGGCTATGACGCCGATGACGTGACCGCCGAGCCCGATTCCTACAAACGACTCCCCACCTGCTGCAAAAAGCCGGAAGACGGCGGCGGCATGCCGAAACAATAGGCCCGCCAATTCACGCGCAAGCCCACCTAAAACGGCACCCGCAGCCGGACCGTTACGTTTCGCCCGAGATCATCCACATAATACCTGAATCGGTTCAGGTAATCCCGGTAAGCTACATTCGTCAAATTGGTCACCGCGACATTGAGGTCGATTCCTTTTTTGAAGAACGGCAGCGAGCAGCCGGCATCCACCGCCCATAGGTCATAACCCGGTGGCGGCGGTACGTAATCGCTGTTCGGCGGCACCCGGGTCTGTTGGGCCACCGCCAGATTGTCGATGCCAATATGGAAGTTGTGCACCTTCCCGATCGAGTCCCAGGTATAGCGGATCGAATTATCGGTCCGATCGGCAGGAATGAAGACCAGCCAGTCGTGGAATGTCAGGTTATGCGCCCGCACCAGGGAGGACTTGCTGATCAGCGACCAATGGGGCGCGAAGTTATAGGTAATGTTGAGGTCCACCCCCTCGAAGAGGGCATTCACCTGGGTATAGCTAAAGGCGGGGAAGGCTCCCGAGATCGTCTGCACGACGGTAAGATCAGGCTTTAGATAGATATAGTGATGGAAATAGTTGACATAGGAGCCTACCTCCGCGACGAACTTCGAGGTGCTGTAAGTGAAGCTGAAATTGTTATTGTATGCTTTTTCGAGTGTCAGGCTCGAATCCCCGAACTCCCAGGAAGCCGCGCTCTGGTGGATGCCATCCGCAAACAATTCGATCACTTGCGGGGGTCGCCAGGCGGTTCCGAAGTTGTATAGCATGGACAGCCGCCTGCTGATTTTGAATTGCACCCCCGCATTGAAGGTGCTGTTCTGCCATTGGTAGATGGGGTTGAGCTCAATGGTTGGATAATTCGGATTCAGCGAATGCGCCTGCAGCCAGCGGTAATCATATCTTGCCCCACCCTCGAACAGCCATCGGCCCGTTTCATATTTCTCAATCGCATAGATGCCGCCGCCATAATCCACGAAATTTGGGATCAGCTCCTGGTAACCCGTGCCCTGCTGGAAGTTGGCATGAGTGATGAAGTTCAGACCAATACTGCCGTTGATCTTGCCGGCGATGGGCGCATGCTCCCAGATGGCGTCGACCGTCTGGGTATTGAGCTCGAAGTCGAGATCGGCGATATTGAACGCGTTCTGTTGATTGTTAAGGCTTGCATCCGCGTCATACTCCTTACGAACATCGCGCTGGAAGGAATAGATTCCTTCTAACTTGCCCGCGCCGCCGAGGTCCAACGAACTGCTCACCTTTACGAGCTTGTGGTCCACGGTCTGGTAGGGCCGGGTGATATCGTAGGAGAAATTGGCTGTATCCGCGGGTTCACTGCGGGCGAAAGCCTGGTAAAGGTCCGCTTGCGACCCGACGACCGAGGCCATGGCGATGCCGATCTTCGTATGGAAATCGCTGTAATAGACCTGTCCGCCGAAATGTCCCTTGTTGTATTGGACCGCAGCGGAATAATCGTTTTCCATATAGCCCGTATTGCCAAGGTAATAATTGGGTGTCCGGGAATTACCCGCCTCTTTCAGTGTACCCTGCAAGCGCCAGCTCAGGCCTTCCCACGAACCTTTCCCTGCCGAGCCTTCAACCATAGCCGAAGCCGCACCAATCCTGCCATTGGTCATGCCCACCATATTGACCTCTCCGTCGAGAACACCGGGGTGATCAGGCATGTCCTTTGGGTCCACCAGCACCACCCCGCCGATGGCATCCGATCCATAACGGATGCTGGCCGCCCCTTTGATCACCGTCAGCTTGGTGGCGATAAAAGGATCGATCTCCGGCGCATGGTCATTGCCCCAGTTCTGCCCCTCCTGGCGCACCCCGTTGTTCATGATCAGGATGCGGTTGCTGTATACCCCGTGGATGATGGGCTTGGAGATGGAAGGCCCCGTCTGCAGACTGTTCACGCCCGCGACGCTCTTCAGGGATTCCCCCAGCGAAAGCCCGCGAACCTCCTCCAAAGCCTTGCCGCCAAGGGTATCAGCAACGACGACGTTGAGCTCGGATCTCTTCAGCCGTAACGCCGTCACGATCACGCCCGTCAGTTCCTGGGTCTGGCTGACCAGTTGGAAGGCATATCCCAGCTTTCCGTTAAAGGCAAAGGTCGTATCGATCGTACGATATCCGACATAGCTGATCACGATGTGCAGCGGCCCCCGGCACAGGCTGTCGAATGAAAAATGACCAATGTCATCGGGTGTGACATGGCGGTCTTTGGCAGGTAGGTATACCGTGACGGCGGCATAGGGAATCCGGGCGGTATCACCCGAACGAAGTGTGCCCTGCAAGACGAGATTACACGACGGATTTTGCGCGCGGGCAAGACCCAGTAAAAGAAAACAACCGGAGAACAATAGCCATTTTTTCACTCGATACCAATTTATTTGTGTTTACACCAGAGCGTATATGCAAGGCCGGCGGAGAAATTTACGCTTTCCAGCGGCTGATCGTAGCTTGAGACCTCTCTGCCCGCATTGTTGAGTCGCTGTGTGTTGCTGATCGTAAAGTCGGGTTTCGTATAGAAATAATCCGCCTTTATGTTGATCGACAGACCGCGATAGATGGAATACCTCAATCCTGCTCCAAGGTCAGCGGCAAATGCTGCTTTGGATGCGGAATACTGGACCGCCGGTGGATCGGTCACGCCCCCGTCTTCTATGTTCACATAGATCTGCGGTGTGGAAGCACTGGCGATCCCCACCAGCGCCCGGGCATTGAAGGCGAACTTCTTTGCCAGCGGCATACTGAAATAGAGACCCGGCATCACACTCCAGATCTTATAGCTGGTGGTGTACGTCCGCGTAGTATCCACATCGAAAGATTCTTCATAACCCTGGGATAACGAATCAACGCCTTTCAGGCTATAGCTCCCATATTTGAACATCCCGCCGATGCCGAAATATTTGGAGAAAAACCAGGCCCCGTCTACCGAGAAAAAGCCGCCCGAATTAGCGTAACCGTGGTTGTCCCCGATCGTTCCGTTGGTGCTCATCAGCGAGTGGGCGGTAGAAGTCGCGCCGAAATTGCCCAACGGCAGGGAAAGGCCGCCATCGAACTCCAGGATGATCGTCCCCTTCTGGGCATAGGCGGAAACACTGGCGATGCAAAGCGCAAACGCCATGTATAAATATTTGGTCCTTCTCATATCGAATTAATTTTTTGGTGTTTGGATAAGCATTCTTTTATTGGATGTTGACGGCATAAGTGACGTCGAAATCGGTAGATCCCGGGGGATAGGTACCGTTCTTTGCGTTGGGCTGATGCCGCTGTACGATTCGGATAATACCGCTGCTCGCAGCGCCTGTTACCCACTGTGTATGGATCCCGATCTGCATCGGCGGGTTGTTGTCGTCCAGATCGGTCCGGGTGACGACCAGGTTTAGTGGGCTGGCGGTAGAAGGTGGGATCTCGAGCTCGTTGATTGACACTCCACCGGCGGTCGTATCGGTAGCGTCGCCCGTGATCCAATAGTTTGTCGGAATATCTGTCGACGTATTGCTGATAACAAGATTGGAGGCCGCGATCGGCGTCGGCTGGTAGTAGATCAGGTGGTAGTTCTCCCGTTGCTGAATCTCGGGGGTAACCGAATCGACGGGGCTCTTTGTGGAATCCAGCAGGATCATATAGCAGGTGTACGTCGAATTGGCCTTGAGATTTATGAAAGCATTATTGAAATAGGCGGAGTCGGTTTCATACTTACCCGTGTACGGACTCATCTGACTCCAGCTGGGCAGATGGGTATCGGAGGGGTCATTGACATTCACCAGGAGAAATTGCACGGTCGTCAGGAATTCATTGCCGGGGAGGGATGGTGTAACGCTGCTCGCCTTTTTGTTACAGCCGGCGGCGACAATAATCAAACCAAGGATAACTAATACCGGAAGCCACTTCCGGCATGAAGCTGTCTTTTGCATGTAAAGATGTTTAAATAATAAATGGTAGCCCGCGACTTTGACGTCAGGGCGTGCGAAGGGAATCCGGGCGGCCGGATCAACAGGAAGGAAGGAGAGCGGGCGGACCCCGGAGACCAAACAGCGGATGGGCTGCGGTAAGGGGTTCTGTCAGCATTGGCGCCTGGTAGACCGGAACCACCGGCGACAGCCCCAGCTGATGGGTGAGAGAATGATTAAGGAAAGGGAATTCCACCACCAGGTTATCGGTGGGACAATGAAAACCCGATGGATCGAGTTGATCGGAGTTACCGTAATTCAGCGACTGGTGCCAATCCGTATGACGCGCCACAAGGGCATGGATCGCGATCTTGGGGGTGACTGCCAATGCAAACAGCGCCAGGAATGCGCCTGCCACGAAAGGCCGTATTGTCCGATGAATTCTCACAAGTGTTTGAAACTATGTTGCAAATTACGGTAAGTCTCCAATAATTTGCAACCAATCGACAATTATTTTTCACCGCTTGTCCGGCAGGTCTGTATCATCTGACGCCCCGGCTGCTTGATCGTCATCGGGCCGTACCTCAGGTCCCACGTCCGGCTCCCGCCGGATCCGACCTGCATCACGGAGCGCCCGGTGCAGCACCCATTCGATCTGCCCGTTGACACTGCGAAACTCATCGGCCGCCCATTTTTCGATGGCTTTCATCGTCTCCGCATCTATCCGTAAAGCAAAAGGCTTCTTTTCCGCCATCCTCATTGATTTAAAGTCCCGGTATTCACCACCGGCTGCGTGTCCCTGTCTCCACACAACACCACCATCAGGTTACTGACCATCGCCGCCTTCTTCTCCTCGTCCAGCTCGATGATCTTTTTCGTGGAAAGCAAATTTAAGGCGCTTTCCACCATGCCTACCGCCCCTTCCACGATCTTATGCCTGGCCGCTACTACCGCCGACGCCTGCTGCCGCCGGAGCATGGCGCTTGCAATCTCCGGTGCATACGCCAAATGTGTGATGCGCGCCTCCACCACCTCTATACCGGCAATGACCAACCGCTCCGACACCTCCCGCTCCAGTGTGGTATTCACCTCATCGAAATCAGTACTCAATGTAACTCCCGCCCGCTCATCTTCAAAGTGATCGTAGGGATAAGACGCCGCCAGCTTTCGCACCGCCGAGTCCGTTTGGATCTTGACGAACTTTTCATAGACATCTACCTCGAAGGAGGCCCTGTAGGTATCCTTCACCTTCCATACCAGGATAACGCTGATCAGAACGGGGTTACCCATCTTGTCATTGACCTTGAGCTGCTCGCTCTCGAAATTCCTTGCCCGCAACGACACTGTCAGGCGGCCATAGAACGGATTCACCCAAAACATCCCGCTCTCTACCACCGTACCCTCGTATTTCCCAAACAACAACATGACCTTCGCCGTATTCGGCGGGATCACCAATAATCCCTTGGCCACAAAAATCGCCAGTGCCATCAGAAAGGCCCCTCCGCCGGGAGAGACCTCCGCTGCAATAAGCCCGATCGCCGCTGCCATCAGCGCTATAAACAGGAATAGCATCCCATAGCCGTTTACCGGTTTTACTATTTTCTCCGTTTTAAGATTGTTCATAAAATTTTAGTTTGATATCATTACGATATCAAATTTATATCTAGTTTTGGAGAAATGCAACTTTTTTATTTCCCCCCTGTTAAAATGGCCTATGCAGCCCAACATCCTTCTCAGTATTTTGGACCAGAGCCCCATCCGGCATAACAGCGACGCCCCGGCAGCCCTCCAGGAGACCATCCGGCTCGCAAAATTGGCGGATCGCCTGGGTTATACCCGCTATTGGCTGTCCGAGCACCACAATACTATTACCCTGGCCGGTGCTTCTCCAGAGATCCTTATCGCCCGGCTGGCGGCCGAAACCACCCGAATTCGTGTCGGGTCCGGCGGTATTATGCTGCCCAACCACAGCACGCTGAAAGTAGCGGAAGACTTCCGGCTGCTGGAAGCTCTGTACCCCGGCCGCATCGACCTCGGTCTCGGCCGCGCCCCGGGAGGTGACCGCCTCACAGCCCACCTGTTAAACCCCAACAATACCTTCGACCCGCAGGAGTATATCCGGCAGATCCGGGACCTGCACGCCTTCCTGACCGATACCCCGGATCCCGGGAATTATGAGGGGAAGGTCAGGGCAATCCCGCGGATCGATACTCAACCCGACCTGTGGATGCTGACCTCCAGTGGAGAAAGTGCCCATCTCGCCGCCCATTTTGGAATGGCGCTCTGCTATGCCCAGTTTATCAATCCCGTCGGCGGCGCCGCAGCTGTCCGCACCTATCGCGAGCGGTTCAAACCTTCCCCTACTCTTCCCGAACCGCAGGCCAGTGTAGGCATATTTGCCTTTTGCTCTGAAGACCCGCTAAAGGTCGAAGAGACCCAGGCGCTCATCGACTACCGCCTATTGGGTTTTGAGAAAGGTCACTATGACGAAATCCCCACATACGCCGCAGCCGGCGCCTATGCCTATACGCCGGCGGAATGGCAGCGGGTTCTGTCGAACCGGGCCCGGACGGCGATCGGTACGCCGAATGAGGTCAGGGACAAACTGGAAGGCCTGGCGCAGGAATTCGATGTGGACGAGATCGTGATCTCTACCTTCACCGAGCATGCTGAAGACCGGATGCGCTCCTATGAACTGCTGGCGGACCTTTTTGGGCTGGGCGGCATTCAGCCTCAAGCCGGAAAAGCAAAACCGGCGACTGAGCTCAGCCGCCGGTCCGCTACCTGAAAATTTCTGGTTTCTTTATTTCAGAATGATGATGTTTTGTACGCTCGAAGTACCATCCGGGAAGTTCAGCTTCAACAAATAAATACCGTTATTCAAATTGACGTTTAGATTGGCCGACCCGCCCTGCACCGGTACCAGTGCCTGCACCAGCAACTTACCGCTCATATCGAACCACTGCGTCTCCACATTGGTGGTATTCAAATCCAAACCTGTGACAAAAAGGTTGCCCTTTGACGGGTTCGGATAGATCGTGAAATTCTGTTTCTTCATAAAATCTACCGGCGCTATAGGCGAATAAGTAGAATTGCCGGTCATATCGGTCGTTTTCAGCCGATAGTAGCTGACGCCCATAAACGGATGTGGATCCACAGCCGAATAATTCAACGGCGTAGCACTATTGCCGCCCGGCGCAAGTGTCTCTACGCGAGCGATTGAATCGAAATTCGTTCCATCCTGGCTGCGTTCAACCGTAAAATAGCTGTTATTCACTTCGGTAGCCGTCGTCCACTGCACATCGACCTGGCTGCCGGCCGGCGCCGCGCTGAAGTTGAGCAGCGTGATCGGCAGAACATTCATCCCGCCAAACTTGTCACCCAACGTGAAGGTGGAGAAGGAAGTGAAAGCCGTAGGCGCCGAGGTGGACGTGATGCTCCCCGTTAATGGCGACCCGCCACTGTAAGCAGGCCCACCGGTGCCGCCGATATCGACCCAGTTCGTGGGCGCAGTAAAGACATTCTTACAAACCGTCAATGTGATCCCATTGCTGACGTAATCGTTGGTGCCGAAAAACAATTGGATCTGTTGGTTGCCGCTTAACCCGGCAGTCGGCTGATTAGTGCCCGAGCCATCGGCCCGGTTGATCACCCAATAGTGCACCGCCGAGACGTGGTCCACGGTGACCGGCAACGTCCATTGAAGGTTCTGGGCGTCGGCATCGTACAGGGTAGCGGTGTACGAATAAAGGGTACCGTTGGCATGATTGACCGTCAGGGAAGCCGGCCGGCAATCCGCCGATGTCCCGATCGGGAAGTTCAGCGTCGTCGCGCCCGCGCTCGATTTCTGGTATTGCATCGGACCGTTGACATAGCTGGTGGATAAAGCCGTCCCCGCAGCCGTCGTGGACCCGTTCAGCATCACCAACATATAGCTGGCCGTGGTATTGAGTAACCCGGCGGAAAAGGCAATATTGCCCGAGACATCGATATTCGTATTGCCCAGCGTAACCCCGGCGCCTGTATTACTGATTGTCGCCCGCGTAAAAATCGGAACGGGCGTGCCCGGCGTCACGTTGATCGTTTGTGCGGCGCTTCCGGAGAAGGTCGCGGTGCCGTTGCCAGCACCAAACGTAATGGCCGTACCTGCCGGAGACGTTACCGTCAGGTTACCGTTATAGGCGCTGTTATTATTATAGTTGGGATATACTTTGCCCGTACTTCCTTGGACAAAAACCATATTTCCGTTATAGGTATCCGCAGTATTATTCGTCATCAACAGATAACCGGTACTTGTAGTCGTAATGGTAGATGGCCCATTAAACGTATTGCTGCCCGTGCTCTGGTCGTTCGTGGCGCCGTTCTTGGTCGCATTGACCGAGCCGTTGAACACGCAGCCATCGAAGAACAACGCGGGGCTCACAGAGGTCAGCGGGCCGCTGAAGCTTGCGCTGGGTCCGTATTGGATCGCACTGGTACCCGTCGTCGTGATCGTCTGCGCTGCGCCGGATGTCGCCTGGGTGAAATTCCGGAAGACCAGCGATCCGGATGCAAAGCCGGATGCTCCCACGCTAACCGATCCGTTCGTCAGGGTAGCCGATCCGGTCTGCTGCCCAAAATAGACACCCGCGCCGCCCACATTCTCCACAAAAATATTGGCGTTGTATGCGGTATTCGTTCCGTATTGGTTGGGATAGATCCATAATCCGGCGGCACCGGGCTGATTATTGAACGTCACATCCCCATTGAACGTATTGCCAACGCTGTTATACGCGATATACATGTGATTCGCCGAGGAGTTATTGTTGAACAAGGCTGTCGAATTCCAGGTGTCGGGGTTGCCGTTGCCCATGAGGAAATATCCCGAACCGGTATTGGTCGCCGTGAAAGCGCCGTTAAAGATGTTGTTGCCGATGGAAGCGTCGCTCGAGGCGCCGTTCTTTGTGGAGTTGACCGTCCCGCTGAAGGTACAGCCGTTAAAAAACAGCGTGGGGCTCACCGTCGTGGTATTTCCGCCAAATGCGGACGAAGGACCGAAGGTCAGGTTCCCCGCTCCCGTCAGGGTCAGGCTTTGCGCCGTCGGTCCCGATTGGGTAAACTGCCGCAGCAACAAGGTACCCGCGGTGAATCCCCCGGCACCGACCGAAATCGTATACCCGGGTGACAAGGTAGCCGTCGCACTGGTGTTGCCGTTACAGAATTGCACTCCTTGCCCGAAGGTGGAGGTCACAATCATGTTTCCGTTAAAGACCGTTCCGGCGGAGTAATAACTCACATAGATCGCTTGATTCGCTGTCGGTGTGTTGTTGAAGGTGGTAACGCCGCCGAAGACGTTGTTCGGGCTGTTATAAGCCAGATACATGGAGTTACTGCCGGTATTATTGAAGGTAGCGTTGTTGTTGAACTGATCTGAATTGCCGTTACCGAACACAATAAAACCGGAACCGGCATCGGTGATCGTAGTCACTCCGTTGAAAATATTGTTACCGCTGCTCCAGTCATTGGTAGCGCCGGTCTTGGTGGCATTACAGATGCTGCTGAACGTGCAACCGTTGAAAGACAGCGTGCCGCTCGTAGAGGTCATATTTCCGCCGATCGCCGAACTGGGACCGAAGGTCAGGGCGCTGACGCCCGTCAGCGGCAGGTTCATCGCCGTGCTGCCCAGCTGGGTGAACCGCTCGATCTGCAGATACCCGGTATTGAAACCCGCTGCGCCAATCGAGATCGTCTTGCCGGCCGCCATGGTTATATTCGTGCTTGCGCTCCAGCCAAGGGCAATCCCTACCGAACTGCCAATCTGGGTTAGGATCAGATTTCCATTGAACTGCGTGCCGCCGCTGACGTTGTTGGCGAAGATGATGCGCTCGGTGGAATTGTTATTGGCATAGACATCGCCGTTGAAGATATCGGGCGTGGTGTTTTCCCAGCCAAAATAACCGCTACCCTGCATATTGATCGTAAGCGCGGAATTGAACGTGTTGCCGCCATTCATCCATTCCCCGGTTGCACCGGTCTTGGTCAGGATGGTCGTATCGCTGAAAACGGCGCCGTTTGCCTGGATTCGCGGCGATACAGCAGTGAAGTCCCCGCCGAATGCAGAGGACGGCCCCATCTGCAGCAACGTGGTCGCGCCCGTCAACGTGAGGTTGGTCGGCGCATTCCCCAACTGGGTGAACTGCTTCAGGTACAAAATGCCCGAAGAGAAACCGGCCGGTCCGATCTTGAGGGTATCGCCCGCCGACAGGGTGGCAGTCGCCGTGTTATTACCCGTACAGAAGTAGACCCCCTGCCCGTTCGTGGACGTTACGACGACATTGCCGTTGAAGACCGTACCCGTCGAAGTCTGGCTCACATAGATCAGGGTATTGCCCGTTGGCGAGTTGTTAAAGGTCGCGGTTCCGCCAAAGACGTTATTGGTACTGTTGTTGGCGATATACATATTGGCGCTGCCCGTATTGTTGAACGTGGACACGCTGTTGAACTGTTCAGGAGTAACATCGCTGAAGGCGATATAACCGGATCCGGCGTCAGTGACCGTAGTCGTATCGTTGAAGAGATTCCCACCGGTGCTCCAGTCGTTGGTAGCACCCGTCTTCGTCGAATTGACCGTCCCGTTGAAGGTACAGCCATTGAAGAGGATCTGCCCGCTATTGGTCGTTACATTGCCATTGATCGTAGAGGCGGGCCCAAAAGTGATGGACGTATTGCTATTCCCGGTGTTCAGATTCAATGCCCCCGTGCCCAACTGGGTGAACCGCTCGATCTGCAGATAGCCGGTCGTGAAACCTGCTGCGCCGATCGTCATCGTCTTAGCAGTCGCCTGTGTAATATTGGTGGAAGCGCTCCAGCCAAAGGCGATCCCGACCGAACTGCCGATCTGGGTCAGGATGATATTACCGTTGAACTGTGTGCCGCCACCGGTGTTGTTGGCGAAGATGATGCGCTCGGTTGAATTATTATTGGCATAGACATCCCCGTTGAAGATATCGGGCGAGCTTCCTTCCCACCCAAAATATCCGCTGCCCTGCATATTGATCGTCAGCGCTGAATTAAACGTGTTGCCGCCATTCATCCATTCTCCCGTTGCCCCGGTCTTGGTCAGCGTAGTCGTGTCGTTGAACGTACCTCCATTCAGCAGGATACGCGGCGAAACGACGGTAAAGTCGCCGCCGAACGTCGAAGTAGGTCCGACCAGGAGTAAGGTAGTCGCTCCGGTCAGGGATAGGTTCGTCGGGGTTGTCCCTAGCTGCGTAAATTGCCGCAGCTGCAAGGTACCGACAGAAAATCCGCCCGCTCCGATCTCCAGGGTATCACCGGATGCCAGAGTAGCGGTCGACGTGGCGCTGCCGTTACAGAAATATACGCCGACGGATGACCCGGTGCTGCTGACGACAATGTTGCCGTTGAATTGGTTGCCGACCGAGTTCCAGCAAGGCCCGATATATGCGCTT
>DATMLR010000322.1:0-6128 GCA_035570015.1 Puia sp. | reverse complement strand
CATAAAGACCTCGCCCTCGAAGCCGCGCGTAAAACCATAGTCCTTTTAAAAAATGCCAACAATACCCTCCCGCTACGCAAAGATTTGAAGACCATTGCCGTCATCGGCCCGAATGCCGACGACCCCAGCATGCTCCTTGGTAATTACAACGGCCTCCCCTCCCATGCGGTTACCCCCCTTGAAGGGATCCGCGCCAAACTGGGCGCCAATAACGTCCTCTATGCCAAGGGCTGCGACCTCGCCGAAGGTTTGCCCTCCTTCAGCCGCATCCCAGCCAGCGTCCTCTCCCACAACGGGGCACCCGGTCTTCAGGCAGCCTACTACAACGACACCGCATTCTCCGGCAAAACCCTTTTCACTACCGTCGATTCTGTACTCGACGCCAACTGGGGTGATGGCGCCCCCCGAAGCGATATGGACGATGACAATTTTGGCGTCAAATACGGCGGCGAACTCACCCCCGACAAATCCGGGATCTACCAACTGGGCATAATCACCACCTGTAAGGTCAGGCTCTATCTCGATGACAGCCTCATCGCTTTTACCAGTTACCACTTCCGCGATGAATACAACGACCCGCGGCTGCGTAAATCCGTCTCCCTTACCCTCAAGGCCGGCCACAAATACCGGCTGCACACAGACGTGAGCGAATCCTATGGCGACGCCCGCGTCCAACTCGTTTGGTGGCGGCAGGAATCCAGCCGGACCGCACAGCTAAAAGCCGAAGCCCTCGCCGCCGCCCGTCAGGCAGACGCCGTCATCCTCTGCATGGGCCTCTCCGCCCGCCTGGAGGGGGAAGAAATGGACGTCAATATAGACGGCTTCAACCGTGGCGACCGTACCAGCCTCGACCTGCCCAAAGTCCAGGAAGACCTGATCCGCGCCATCGCCGCCATCGGCAAACCCGTCATCCTCGTCCTGCTAACCGGGAGCGCCGTTTCCGTCAACTGGGAAGACCAGCATCTCCCCGCCATCATTGAAGCGTGGTACCCGGGCCAGGCCGGAGGAACCGCCATCGCGGACGTCCTCTACGGCGATTACAACCCCGCCGGCCGCCTCCCCATCACTTTCTACTCTTCCGTCAAAGACCTTCCCGATTTCGGCGATTACGCTATGGCCGGCCGCACCTATCGATACCACAAAGGCCGCGTCCTCTACCCCTTCGGCTATGGGCTTAGCTATACGACCTTTCACTACGACAACCTCAAGATCAACCCACCATCCAACCCCGGCGACAGCCTGCATCTAAGCGTTCGCGTCGCCAACACCGGCGCCACCGAAGGTGACGAAGTCGCCCAGGTCTATGTATCCGCTCTCGGAACAAAAGTCCCCGTCCCCATCCGCTCCCTCCGCGGCTTCCAACGTATCCACCTCCAGCCGGGCGAAAGCACGATTGTACCTTTCACCATCTCCCCTGACGCCTTCACCGTCATCGATGATCAAATGCAGCGCGTACCCCTCACCGGAAAATATTCCATCACTGTCGGCGGCGCCCAACCCGACAGCCCTCGCCCCGCCCCCTCCAACACCATCACATCAACCATCACCATTCATTGACCATGCGCCACACTCTCCTTATCTTTTTACTCGCTGCCACCCTCACAGCATCCGCTCAGCGCCCCGACACCCTTCGCGTCGACACCGCCGACGGCGCTCTGACCATCTCCAAAGGTCATCATCCTCTTCTCACCTATGTCTACAAGACAGTCTACCCGCCGCCAGGAATCGACACAGCTTACAAAAAATCCGGATTCATCCACCCGCTATACACCCCCCATGGCCAAATCCTCACCCGAATCCAGCCCCCTGATCACTACCACCACTATGGCATCTGGGACCCCTGGACCCATATCTTATACAAAGGGGACACCATCGATTGTTGGAACCTTGCCGCCCGCAAAGGCACCCAACGTTTCGCCAGGTTTATATCTTCTTCAAAACAACTAGGCTCCCAGGAATTTGAAGCCCTTCAGCAACACGTCGCCATTCACAAGGACGGTACGGGGCAAGTCTTTCTCGACGATCATTTGACTATATCTATTTTCGCGTGGGACTCCACCTACTATCTGCTCGACATCACGATCCAACTTACTCCCGTCACCCTTGACGCCGTCACTCTCCTCGCCTATCGCTACGGCGGCCTCGGCTGGCGCGCCACCCCCGAATGGAACCGCGACAACAGCGAAGTCCTCACCTCCGAAGGAATGGATCGCCGCCACGCCGATAACAGCAAAGCCCGCTGGTGCATCATCCAGGGCGCTCTCTGCAATGATTACGGTGGCGTCGCCATGCTTTCCCATCCGGACAATTTCAATCACCCCGAACCTCTGCGAATCTGGCCGGATACCTCTAACGGCCGCGGCGACCTCTTCGCCAACTACTCCCCGACCAAAGACCGAGACTGGATCCTCTACCCCGGCCGCTCTTACACTCTCCGCTATCGCTGGGTCGTCTTCAACGGCCACTTCACCAAACAACAAGCCGAAAGCGCCTGGCAATATTTCTCTACCACTCCAAAATAACCATCACCCTCCCCATTTCCAGGCATAAATATTTCCCATCGGGGTTAGTCCTCAATTTTTACTTCCGGCATCTCATATTTTCTAAGTATGGTGATCATTCTTTTTCTGGTTGCGCTCAAAGAGCCAAAAAAGTCTCTAATCGCATTTCCATATGACCGGATACTGTTAGCAAATAATAATACGCCTTTATGACCTGCATTGTCAACGAAGATCTTATATCGATAAATGTTCCATTCAACTAAATCAACTCTTGGGGAACCTTGGCTCAAAACGAAATCCAATATGTACTCTGTTGAGTCCGCATTTTGTATCAGCATATAGTTAATGACCGGGTTATTTATCTTCATGTTTTCGAGTTGACGGATCTTTAACGAAACAACTTCCTCGAGTGTAAAAGTATCGGTGAGCACGTCGATGAAGACCATTTTAGAAAAGTGTTCGATATCATCGCCAGTAGGAATGTATTCCTGTTTGAAATAATGACTATTTGGATGAGAACTCCAGGCCAAATTGTAATGAGTGTTGTCCAGGTTTATAGGACCAGGGACATTTAGGTAATCTTTTGCCGTATCAATAAAATTATCATCTGGAATGCCAAAGGAGCAATGACTTGAAAAAATGAAACAAACAGAAATCAAACTTTTTATACTACGGCTATTCATATTAAGCATACTTGTAATTAACAAAATATACAAAAAAGCTGAAGGAAAAGGGAAAACATTTCTTCATGGTGTATCTTTATCCGTCCTGCAACATCGTAAATACTCAAACGACTACACCAATATGACTTCGTCAGGATTTTCGATATTTTTTTTGCTGCTATCCTTTCGGATCCTTGCCCAGGAACCGGAGCCGCCCAACGCCGGGATGGCAGGATTGCCAAAATCGGACTGGCTGGTCGAGCCTACCAACCAGCCGGCGGAAGTACTTGTAATCGGAAAGGATATTGTGCTGCAGAACGGACTCGTGAGAAGGACATTCCGGTTAAAACCCAATCTTGCCTGCATTGACTACAGCAATCTGACCAATGGCCAGCAACTTTTGCGTGCCATAAAGCCGGAGGCAAGAGTAGTGATGGATGGAAAGGAATACGAGATCGGCGGCCTTGAGGGTCAGAAGGAAACTGCGTATCTGCTCCCGGAGTGGGTAGACAGCATGCACGCCGGGCAACTTGACTTTCTGCTAAGCAGCTACAATATAAGCGAGCTAAAGCCTTTCCTGCATTGGCGACGCGCTACCTGGGCAATGAACAGCCAGTCAGCAAAGGGAAAGCAGGTGGACTTTATCTTCGTTTCGCGCGAAACAGCATTGGCCGGCGTCCGCGTCGTTGTTCATTATGAGCTATATGATGGGCTTCCACTGATCGTGAAATGGGTCTCCGTGGAAAACAGGGGTCAAAAGTCGATCCGGGTGGACAGGGTAGTCAACGAAGTGCTGGGATTGGTGGAAGAGGAAAGCGCCGTTGTCGGTTCGACCAGTGAAATGAAGAAGCAGCATGGGATCTATGTTGAGACTAATTATGCTTTCAATAATGCCATGCGGTACGACATCAGCGATCAGACCACGCATTGGAAGGCAGACCCGGCCTACACTTCGCAGGTGAACTATGATTTACGGACCCCTTGCTTGCTCGAAGTATATCCCGATAAGGTTTCAGGAATCGAATTGCGGCCGGGTGAGGATTTCAAATCGGTGCGAACGCATGAATTGTTGATGGACAGCTATGACCGGCAGCGCAGGGGATTAATGATCAAACGCATGTACCGGACAGTGGCACCTTGGACGACCCAAAACCCAATCTTTATGCACCTGGTCAGCCACAATGATGATGATGTACGGAGAGCCGTGGACCAGTGCGTCACCACCGGCTATGAAGCGGTGATCCTCAGCTTTGGGAGCCACCTGAATATGGAAGACAGTTCCGCGGCGAACATCGCACGCTGGTCGGAACTTGCCGCCTATGCGCACCAAAAAGGAATATTATTGGGCGGATATTCTTTGTTTAGTAGCAGGCGCATCAGTGATGAAGATGACGTGATTGATCCCAAGACGGGCAAGCCGGGGGGAGCCTTTTTTGGCAATGCCCCCTGTTTTGGTAGTAAATGGGGATTGGCCTACCGGGATAAGATAAAATATTTCTTTGAAAAGACAGCGTTCGATATCTGGGAGAACGATGGCCCTTACCCCGGGGATGTATGCGCTTCCACGGCTCATCCGGGACATAAAGGGCTTGACGATTCGCAATGGAGGCAGATGGAGATACAAAAGGAGTTGTACCATTGGTTAAATGCAAGGGGCGTTTACATCAATGCGCCTGATTGGTATTTCCTGGATGGTACCAATAAGATAGGGATTGGCTACCGGGAAGTAAACTTCTCGTTGCCCCGGGAACAACAGTTGATCCTTAACCGCCAGAATATTTACGATGGCCTCTTTGAAAAGACCGGATCGATGTCATGGGGATTCGTTCCTTTGACCAGGTACCAGGGAGGAGGGGCTGAAGCTGTACTGGAGCCTTTGGCTGAACATCTCAAGGACTATAAGCAGCTGATGGTCGAGTATTATGGGGCCGGCGTTCAGGCTTGCTACCGGGGGCCAAGACTTTATGACACCGATACGACGAGAAAGATGGTGACCGATATAATAAATTGGTATAAGGCCCACCGGGAAATATTAAATTCTGATGTAATAGAACTGCGCCGTGCGGATGGACGGGATTGGGATGGTTTTATCCATGTGAATCCGGCGCTTACCGAGCGGGGATTGATCATGCTGTATAATCCAACCCACCAGGAAATGACAAAGACAATCAAACTCCCGCTATACTATACCGGCCTCACAAAAGAGGCTACGATTTATGACCAGGAAGGAAAGTCAAAACAATATCCCCTGGACCGGAATTACGATGTTTCTTTTACATGTACAATAAGAGCTGAGGACTATTGTTGGTTTATCGTAAAATGATCGATCTAAAGTATCTTTACGCCCTATGATCAAGAAATCGTTGCTGCTGGCGGCGCTCTTCCCCATCCTGTTGGTCAACAATTCCTGCCACCGGCAGGAGAAATCGATTGCCCTCAACGATACCCCCTCCCCCGACACCGTCGCCTACCTGAACTCCGACCTTCCCACTGAGCAGCGCGTAAATGACCTCATCAGCCGCATGACCCCCGATGAGAAGATCGGCCAGATGATGAACGCGGCCCCCGCAATTCCCCGCCTTCACGTAGCCGCCTATAACTGGTGGAACGAGAGCCTCCATGGGGTCGCCCGCGCCGGCCTCGCCACCGTCTATCCCCAGGCGATCGGCCTCGCCGCAGCCTGGGACGAGGACCTGCACTTTCGCATGGCCACTGCCATCTCCGACGAAGCCCGCGCCAAGTACAATGACTTCATCCGCCAGGACAAACACGATCTCTACGAAGGCCACACCTTCTTCTCCCCCAATATCAACATCTTCCGCGATCCCCGCTGGGGCCGCGGCCAGGAGACCTATGGCGAAGACCCCTACCTCACCGGCCGCCTCGCTGTCCAGTTCATCAAAGGCATGCAGGGCGACGATCCCAAATATTTCAAGACCATCGCCACCGTCAAACATTTCGCCGT
>DATMLR010000321.1:0-8280 GCA_035570015.1 Puia sp. | reverse complement strand
GTGATCCCGTAGCTTTCGTGCAAGCCCGTATTGAACCATTGCGGTGAATTAGGGACGCAGGCCTGGTCCAGGATGCTATAGACCAGCTCTTCGTAAAAGATCTGCGCGTCTTTCGGTGAAGCGAAATATCCATAGCGTTCGCCCCAGACCTTCCAGCAGTTCGCCATCCGGTGGGCAACCTGTTTGACCGAGGTCTCGCGGCCGAAGGAACCGTCCGGCTGCGGAACACCGGCTTTGCGGAAATATTTTTGGGCTAGGATGTCCGTAGCAATCTGGCTCCACTGCGCAGGGACTTCGACGTTGTTCATCTCAAATACGACTTCTCCACTGGGGTTGCGGATAACGGAGCTGCGGTAATCATAGGTGAACAGGTCGAATACGTTGTTACCTTCTTTGGTGAAGCGACGGGTAAATTGCAAGCCCTTCACAGATTGCGGTCTTGTTGCCATGAGTCAGTCCCTTTAATTGATGAAAATTATGTATAGTTTTTGCGGCGGGTCGGTGGTTAACGAAAGTATTTTTTGATTTTGATATTTCCTTCTCCGAGATATCCCCACATGTGCAAAACAGATGTGCATTTTTTCGAAGGTGAGGTGGATAGTGGGTTTCGGAATGCAGTGCAAAGTTCGGCTATTTTTTTATACACAGGCCTGCCAGGGGGAATGGTCGCGGCGAATTTGAATAACAACCTGCTAATCAGTCTTTACCACAAGGTCCATGAATTCGGGATGACGTTTAAGGTAGGCCTGAACGAATGGGCAATAGACTTTTACGGGCATGTGGTTGGTACGTGCATAATTCAATGCGAAGTCCGCTAATGCAGAGCCGATCCCATGGCCGGCGAGTAGTTCAGGAACTTCAGTATGCATTAGAACGATCATCCCTTGGGATAACCGATATTCGAG
The DNA here is from genome assembly GCA_035570015.1 of Puia sp. Lineage (GTDB taxonomy): Bacteria > Bacteroidota > Bacteroidia > Chitinophagales > Chitinophagaceae > Puia. The sequence goes on along the minus strand of DATMLR010000321.1, from coordinate 7,375 downwards.
TGAGGCCAGGTGCCCATCGACGATAACCTGGAATTGTTGTCGTTCGGAGTTATTAAAAATTTTGAGTGGTTCCATGTCAATGTGCGGGAAAAGCACAAGCTCAATTTATGTCTTTTTCGTAATACTACGTTTGTACGCTGCCGCTAAGGTCGATAGACCTGATTGGGCGTTATTTCGTCGAATTCCCCCTTCAAAGCCGAAAACTTTTCGCATTTTTGCATTGACCGGATGCAGTCCGGTTTACCGAATGAAGAAAGTCATCTATGAATCCTTGTTGGCGAAGAAGGCAAAAGGCCAGCGCTCTTTCGTGATGTTGATCGATCCGGATAACGTGAATGCGGCTCGACTGGATGAGCTGACGGCGCTTGCGGTCGGCGCGGGGGTAGATTATTTGCTGGTGGGGGGCAGTCTCGTGATCTCCGACCATCTGGATGACGTGGTTCAGCATATCCGGCGGAACTGTTCGATCCCGGTCATCCTTTTTCCCGGTACGCCGGCGGGGGTGTCGCGGTATGCCGACGGGCTCCTGTATCTCTCGTTGATCTCTGGCCGCAATCCCGAATTGCTCATCGGTCAGCATGTCATTTCGGCGCCCGCGGTCCGGAAGAGCGGGTTGGAGATCATCTCTACAGGCTATATGGTCATTGACGGTGGCGCCCCGACAACCGTCTCCTATATCAGCAACGCCACACCGATACCCGCCGATAAAAATGAGATCGCGCTTTGCACGGCGATGGCCGGAGAGATGCTGGGGATGAATCTGATCTATATGGACGCAGGGAGCGGCGCCCGACACCCCATCCGGGAAGAGATGATCGCCTGTGTGGCTCGCAACATAGAAGTACCGCTGGTGGTCGGCGGCGGCATCCGTGATCCGGAGAAGGCATACCGCAACTGCAAGGCGGGCGCCGACATCATTGTCGTCGGGAATGCGATCGAGAAGGACCCTGGCCTCATCCGCGAGATGGCCGCGGCGGTGCACTCCGTTCCGCTGGAGCCGATCGGTTGACGTTTCCCTCTACCCCCCCGCCCGATTTTCGCTCTACCCTTCCGCCCGATTTTCCCTCAAACCTTCCGTCCATCACTTTCGCCGTTAAAAAAAGTTCGCAAAATGCGAACTCCACTCCAAAACCCCGCATCTATACCCTGTCGTATTTAATTGATTATCAATAGCTATCATTTTTTTAAACGACCGTGAACTCGCGAAAAATGAGCCTGAAGTTCGCATTTTGCGAACTCTTTATTCAGCCCTCAAACTATCCACCGGGTTCGCAAGTGCCACCCGCAAAATTCGATAGCCCGTCACCGCGAGCGTCAGCAGCAACAAAACAAGTACCGGCAGCACAAACACCCAGGGATTGAGACTCGTGTGATACGCATAGCTCGCCAGCCATTTCTGTGCGCCCAGCGCCGCAAGCGGCAGCGCAATAAGCGCAGCCCAGCCGATCAGCCAGAGCTGGTTCGCCGACAACAGCACAACCAGCCGATACAAGGGTGCGCCCAATACCTTGCGGATTCCGATCTCCTTAGTCCGTTGAAGCGTGATCAGCGAGACCAGCCCATAAAGTCCCAGGCAGGAAATAAGGATGGCCAGACCAGTAAAGGCATTAAATAGGAATTGGCTAGTCCGATCACTTTTATATTGCGCATCGAATGCTTCATCCATAAACCAATATTCAAATGGCGAGTAAGGGAAGTACGTTTTCCAAAGCTGCTTCAGGCGTGGCAACTCCGCCGGCGATGTCTTCACCAGCACGGCATTGGGCGGATCGGTCTTATAGATCAGCATGGCCGGATCGATGGCATTGTGGAGAGATTTCCAGAAAAAGTCCTTGACTACGCCGATGACCTTGCCCTTCCTGTCACTGCTGCCGATGTTCTGACCGACACCGCTTTTCCAGCCCATTGAACGGACAAACGCCTGGTTGACGATGTAGTTCTCCATTCGGTCGGTAGCCATGCTATCGGAGTAATTACGCCCTTCGGCTAAGGCAATGTGCATGAGGGGCAGGAATCGACCATCGATGAAGAACATATTGCACAATAATTCTCTTTTTTTCCCTCCCGAGTTGACCTCGATGCCGTTCATGCCGACACCCTGGACGGGCAGGCCACTTCCCACAGATACGCCGCGGACACCCGATTCCTGGCGCAGCGCCTCATAAAAGGCCGGAGCCGCCTTGCCAATTAACGAGTCGCCGCCGGGCATTGAGATGTGCAATACCTCTTGCTGGTCGAGACCGAGGTCCCGATGTCCGATAAATCGCATTTGACCAAAGAAGACGACGACCCCCGTCAGCATGGTCAGGGCAATGACGAATTGGGCGACAGTGAGGATTTTGCGAAGGCCGGCGCCTTTGGTCGGGCCCGTAAGAGAACTTCGGTCCCCTCGGTTGCCCTTGAGCACGACGACCGGCCGGAAGCGCGAAAGCACCAGGGCGGGGTAACCGCCTGCCAGCAGTACTGTCAGGGGAAAGAGAAGAACAGGCAGAAGGATGGCGGCCCAGCCAGTCCACGAAAGTTCCGTGTCGAGTAGCCGGTTGAAAAAGGGAAGTGCCAGAACTACCAGTCCTCCGGCTACGAGCCAGGCGATGGTCACGAGTATCGCCGATTCCGCCAGAAATTGATGCATGAGGGATCGCGGCGTAGCCCCGATGACCTTGCGCACACCTACTTCCTTAGCCCTTTCAGCCGCCCGCGCCGTTGCGAGGTTGATATAGTTCAGCAGGGCGATCAGCAGGATAAAAATGGCCAGGGCCGAGAATATCCGGTCGAAAGCCCGGTCTCCTTTGGCGTTGTCACCCAGATGACCCTTGACAAAATGAACGTCGGTCAGCGCCTCGGCATGAAAATCCAGCTTCCAGCCCTTCCCCGCGTTTTCGTCAAGGCTGGGCTGGGCAATCGCCGTCAGCCGCGACAACCGTTGATTGAAGGGTGCAAGGTCTGGCTTTCCTCGAAAGAGGATGTAGGTGCTGAAAAAATCGTCCGTCAGCCAGCCATCATTGTTCGGAAATTCTTTGGACAAGATGCCATCGATCCGGAGATCGGTATTGGCCGGCTGGTCGGCGAAGACGCCAGTTACCCGAAAAGGCTTGCGGTTACACTCCAGCGTCTTTCCAAGTGCGGGTTGGCCGCCGAAATATTTCTTTTCCGCGGACCGGGAAAGGACCATGGAATTCGGCGCCGACAGGGCGCCGGCCGCGGTTCCTTCGAGAAACCTGAAGCCGAAAACGGAGAAAATGGCGGGCTCCGAGTAACAGAAATTCTTGGGGGAAACGATCTCCGTCCCGGCCTTGATGACAAGTTCACTTTCATTGTCGACCCTGGCAACGACCTCCACCTCCGGAAAGTTGCGCAGCAGGTTAGGTCCAGCCGGCAAAGGCGCCAGCGCAATGTCAACATCTGACCCGGAGTTATGAATGATCGTGGTCAGCCGCGCAACACGAGCCGCATTGGGATGGTAGGTATCATAGCTGAGTTCGTGCCGGACGTACAGGTAGATGAGCAGGCAGGCTGCGAGACCGATCGACAGGCCGAAGATATTGATCAGCGAGATCGTCTTTTGCCGCAGGAGACGGCGGGCAGTTATTTTCAGGTAGTTAGCAGGCATGTTTCGGGAATTGGCCTCGGTTACCCGCAAAAATGAGGGAACTTTTGGCCGGAATGTCCCGGGGCGGTAGCCTTTAGGGAAGGTTTAACAGGCGCGCGCAAAGGGCCGGCGGGGCGCTCCGCGCCGGGTCGCGTAGGTAAAATTTATGTAAAAATCACAATTTAATCCCCTAGGATTCAAAAAAATGTGCAACTTTGCGTCTGCGTTTCAACAAGCTGTCCCTTGTGGCGGCCGAAAACGGAATTTTATAACAAAATTCATCTGACATTGAAATGAAAAAAAACTCACCCATATCACGTCTTGCTGTGATATTGCACGCCTTGAACAAGCGTGGGTTTTTTGCTGCGCCCGTGTGCACAGTTTTTTCCGTCCGTCCCATTCCCTTTTGGGTACGACGTTGATACCTCTTCACTATAGCGCCACCCCTAGCGGTGTGATCCCCATCCGGCCATTGAACGAATGCATCAATGGAGGAATATTTATCATCCAGAGCATATTCGAAACATGGAACAGCATCAATTCAAAATACTTATAGCTGACGCATCCCACCAGGATTTCGCCCGTATCATCTGTGACGAAATGGAGTCCTCGGCCATGGCGAGAGGCACCGGCATCGCCAAACGCAGTCCGGATTATATCCAGCATAAAATGCGCGAAGGCAAAGCCGTCATTGCCTTTACGGAAGACGGCATTTGGGCCGGGTTCTGCTATATCGAGACCTGGAGCCACGGTGAATATGTCGCCAATTCCGGCCTTATCGTTGCACCCCCCTTCCGCAAAAGCGGTCTGGCGAAACAGATCAAACGCAAGATCTTCGATCTGAGCCGGACGACCTATCCCGAAGCGAAGATTTTCGGGCTGACCACCGGGCTCGCCGTCATGAAGATCAATTCGGACCTGGGCTACGAACCGGTGACCTATTCCGAGCTGACACAAGACGACGCCTTCTGGGCCGGGTGCAAAAGCTGCGTGAACTACGAGATCCTCATGAGCAAGGAGCGGAAGATCTGTATGTGCACGGCCATGCTCTACGATCCGAAGGACCATTACGAGCCGGAAGAAACCACCCAGGAATTCAGGAAGCATTCCAAACTCTACGAACGCTTCATGCGCATCAAGCAGTGGAAGCTGTTAGCCCCGTTCCTGAGGAATCACGTGTTCCACACTTTCTTTCATTTCTAAACACACTGTCGAAACTCATGAGCAACAAGGTCGTTCTGGCATATAGCGGCGGATTGGATACTACCTATTGTGCGGTCTATCTCCGAAAGGTCCTGAATTTCGAGATCCATGCGCTTACAGTCAATACCGGCGGTTTCAGCCCGGCCGAAATCCAACAGATCGCCGACCGTGCAAAGAGCCTTGGCGTGGCTTCTTTCGAATGCGTGGATGTCACAAAAGAATATTATGAAAGCTGTATCAAATACCTCATTTTCGGTAACGTCCTGAAGAATGCCACCTACCCCCTTAGCGTCAGCGCGGAACGGATGGTCCAGGCCATCGCCGTTGCCAATCACGTGAAGAAAACAGGCGCAACGGCAGTCGCCCACGGCAGCACGGGCGCGGGCAATGACCAGGTGCGGTTCGATATGGTCTTTCAAAGCATGCTGCCGGGTGTGGAGATCATCACGCCAATCCGCGACCTGCGCCTTAGTCGCGAAGAAGAAATCGCCTTTCTGAAGGAGAACGGCGTAGAGATGAATACGGAAAAAACTAAATACAGCATCAATAAAGGCCTCTGGGGAACTTCGGTTGGCGGTAAGGAAACGCTGACCTCAAAGGAATACCTCCCGGAAGAGGCCTGGCCTACCCCGGTCACCGAAAAGGGATCACGCCAAATTGAATTAACCTTCGAAAAAGGCGAATTGCACAGCGTAGACGGAAAGTCATTCGGCAATCCGGTAGAGGCCATCCAATACCTGCAAAGCATCGCCCAGCCGTATGGCATTGGAAGAGATATCCACGTTGGCGATACCATTATCGGGATCAAGGGCCGCGTCGGCTTCGAGGCCGCCGCCCCGATCGTCATCATCAAGGCGCATCACCTGCTGGAGAAACACACGCTTTCCAAGTGGCAGCTTTATTGGAAGGACCAGCTCAGCAGCTGGTATGGCAACTGGCTGCATGAAGGGCAGATGCTGGATCCAACGATGCGGAATATCGAGAAGTTCCTGGAAGATACGCAGGCTACGGTCAGCGGGAAGGTCTTTGTCACGCTACAACCTTACCGCTATACGATCACCGGGATCGAGAGCCCGCATGACCTGATGAGCAGCAAGTTCGGCAGCTATGGGGAGATGAACAAGGGCTGGAGCGGCGACGATGTAAAAGGTTTTGCAAAGATCTTCGGCAATCAGACCAGCATTTTTCACAAGATCAACGAGAGGAATTCATGAATCCGATAAGGGCAGGCATTATTGGCGGCGCAGGCTATACCGGCGGGGAGATGATCAGGCTGCTGGTCCGGCATCCGAATGTCGAGATCCGCTTTATTCATTCCAAAAGCAACGCCGGAAAGCCGGTGTATTCGGCGCATGAAGACCTGTTCGGCGAAACCGGGCTTGCCTTCGCTGCGGAGTGGCACAGCGATATCGATGTCCTGTTTCTCTGTGTGGGGCATGGCGAAGCGAAAAAATTCCTTGACGAATCAGGCAACAGTTTCGACGGAGTACTGATCATCGACCTTTCGCAAGACTTCCGCCACGGCGTCCATCCCTGGGTCTATGGATTACCGGAGCTGAATCGCGAAGCGATCCGCGAAGCAAAAGCCATTGCCAATCCCGGTTGTTTCGCCACAGCGATCGAGCTCGGGTTATTGCCGCTAGCCAAGGAGGGGTTATTGAATGACGTATATACAACGGGGATCACCGGATCGACGGGCGCCGGCCAGGGGCTTTCCGCCACAAGCCATTTCTCCTGGCGGGCAAACAATATCCAGGCGTATAAAACCCTTTCGCACCAGCACCTCCGGGAGATCGGCCAGACACTGGAGCAATTGCAGGGCAGTATCCCGGTCATCCACTTCGTCCCCTGGCGCGGGGATTTCACCCGCGGCATCTTTGTCAGCAGCCAACTGCGATGTGAAAAAAGCGCGGAAGAAGTCTTCCATCTCTTCGACCAATTCTATCGCGATCACCCGTTCACCCACGTCAGCCGAACGCCGATCTCGCTGAAGCAGGTGGTGGGCACCAATAAATGCCTGATCCAGCCCGAGCAGGCCGGAGAGCAGCTGGTTGTTCACTCCGTCCTCGACAACCTCCTGAAAGGAGCCTGCGGGCAAGCCGTCCAGAATATGAACCTGCTGTTCGGGCTGGAAGAAACCACCGGCCTCCAGCTTAAACCAACAGCTTTTTAACCGGCCGGAAGCCGGTCGACCGATAAAAACAACACTATGAAATTATTCGACGTTTATCCGATCAATGATATTACTATCGTAAAAGCAAAAGGTTCCTATGTGTGGGACCAGGAAGGACAACAGTATCTCGATCTGTATGGCGGACACGCCGTGATCTCCATCGGTCATACCCATCCCCACTATGTACAGCGGATCACCGATCAGTTGAATAAGGTAGGGTTCTATTCCAACTCTATTCATATTCCCCTGCAGGAGGAACTGGCCGAAAAGCTGGGCAGGATCTCCGGCCGGCCCGACTATCGCCTATTCCTTTGCAATTCGGGGGCGGAGGCCAATGAGAATGCGCTGAAGCTGGCTAGTTTCCACAATGGCCGGAAAAAAGTCGTTGCCTTCAGCAAATCCTTTCACGG
>DATMLR010000320.1:0-20224 GCA_035570015.1 Puia sp. | reverse complement strand
TGTTCAATCCGGGCAGATAAAACAAATGGCCATTACGGATACCATCGCCGGTGCCCCGGTAGTTTATGAATTCCTTTCCGGATTCCCGCCAATCGACAACCAGACGGAAACAAGCTTTTATCTGCAGTTGGACAGCGGGCGGGTAAGCTTATTGGAAAGCCTGTGGAAAAAGATCATCCAGGATAAAAATGCGTACGCCGGCAGCTTCGTAAAGGAATACAGACTATATAATGAATTATATGTGGTCAGCAACGGGAAAATGATCCGCATAAAATGGGACGCGAAATTTTTTAGAGGGCTCACTCGCGACAAGCAGACGCAGATGGACGACTTTCTGAATAAGAATACAATCTCCTTCAAGTCAGAAGAAGATATCCGGAAATTCATCCACTTTTACAATGGGTTGGCCCCGTAGGGGCGAGCGACGACCTGGAATTTACAGTTTGATCTCGTCATCCTGCTTGTCGAAGAAATGGAACTCGGTAAGATGATAATTAGTATTTGGCCGGATCCTGATCTTCTGTTTGTACTTCCAGCGCCATTGCCATTGCTTGGACCCGATCCCTAAGAAGCCGGCCTTTGTGAGATAAGCATGCATAATGGGATGCACGGCCAGGGTTAGATTCTTATGCTGATGATTGAGGAGATAGCTGAGGTTCTTTTCAATCTCGTCTTCCAGGATAAGTGCCGAAGAGATTTTTCCGGTCCCGTTACAGGTCGGGCAAACCTCCTGGGTATTGATCGTCACTTCCGGCTTCATCCGTTGCCGGGTGATCTGCATCAGGCCGAATTTGGAGATAGGAAGCACGGCATGTTTGGCCCGGTCCGTCCGCATAAAGTTCTCCATGGCCTCTATGAGCTTGCGCTTGTTATCCGGCAACTTCATATCGATGAAGTCTACCACGATAATTCCGCCAAGGTCGCGGAGCCTCAGTTGGCGGGCGATTTCCTCAGCAGCTTCCATGTTGGTTTCCAGCGCATTCTGTTCCTGGTTATTGCTGACGCTCTTATAGCCGCTGTTTACGTCGATAACATGCAGGGCTTCGGTATGTTCGATAATGAGATACGCGCCGCTGGGCAGATTGACTGTTTTCCCGAAGGCGGCTTTAACCTGTTTGGTCACACTGAACTGGTCGAAAATGGGTGAACCATTGTGGTAGTAGGAAACGATGTCTATTTTGTCCGGGGCGATGCGCTGGATATAGCTTTTGGTATCGTTAAAGATATTGCGGTCGTTGATGACGATCTTATTGAAATCCTCATTCAACAGGTCGCGGAGCATACTGGTCGTCTTGGTCTGTTCGCTGAGGATCTTGGCGGGGGCGACCGCACCCTTCAGGTTGTGCTGGATCATCTTCCAGGTGGCTACCAGTTCGGTAAGGTCCTCATGCAGCTCCGCGGTATTTTTGCCTTCCGCCGCCGTCCGGACGATGACGCCGAAATTCTTGGACTTGATGGCTTCAACGATCTTTTGGAGCCGTTTACGCTCGTCGGAGGAGTGGATCTTCCGGGAGACCGCCACGATATCGTTGAAGGGCGTAATGACCACAAAACGCCCCGGGAGCGAAATCTCGCAGCTTAACCTGGGCCCCTTCGCGGCGATCGGCTCCTTGAGGATCTGGACGAGGATATGCGGTTTGCCATTCAGAACCTCATTGATCTTGCCTGTTTTTATGATCTCCGGCTCGACCTGGAAGCTCCCGAAGTCAAAACCGTTGACGCTCGTGTCATTCATCGCCATTTGGGTGAATTTGAGGAGCGAGCGCGCATAGGGGCTGAGATCGGTATAGTGAAGGAAAGCGTCTTTCTCGAAGCCTACGTCGACAAAGGCCGCATTTAATCCGGGGATCAACTTCTTCACTTTCCCGAGGTACAAATCTCCGACGGCAAAGCTGGCATCAGTCTTTTCATGGTGGAGTTCCACCAGCTTTTTATCCTCTAATAGGGCTATTTCTACACCCTGTGGAGTCGCATTTATGATCAGTTCCTTATTCAAGCGTATCTAGCGTTTTCCAACAACATCAGCCAATTACGGGGTCTGACGCGATGATTCGTCGAAGGAAAAACAACTTATTTGTTCCTCTTCTTATGGCGGTTCTTTCTCAATCGTTTCTTACGCTTGTGCGTCGCAATCTTATGACGCTTACGCTTTTTACCACAAGGCATACTCAATTCAATTTTTGGTTATTAAATAATGTCAATAAATAATGTCAATATCTTATAATTAATGTCTTTCCAGCTATTGTAAGCTCTTTATCTGCTGATCGATAGCGTGGACCATCTCCGGATTACCGATCAGCTTCTTTGCCGCCTCAAAATTTTTCACTGCGCCTGCTTTATCTCCCTTTTGTTGATCAGCCTCCGCCAGCAGGAGCAGCGCTTCGACATTTCCCGGCTCGTGCCGGACAACAGTAGTCAGCCGCTCGATCGCTTTGTCGTATTGGCCCGATTCGATCCCACCGACGCCCAGCATAAACTGTGCATACATATTGGTCGAATCCCGCCGAGCGACCTCCAAAATCTGCTGGATCCCCTGCATCACTTCTGTCGGATCTCCGGCCTGCGCCCCAAAAATATACGACGCCCCAAGCCCTATCTTTGCAGAATCATCCCCACTATTGAGCGATAACGCCCTTTCAAACAGTCCCTTAGCTTCCGTTGCCATCCATCCCTTCAGCTGCGCATTCTCCTGCGCTTGCAACCCGTCCAAAAATTTCCGGGCTGCGAAGGTCATACTTTTTTCAGTATTTTCCAACTCGGCGGCTTTTCCGGTGTAATATGCGTATAAAAGAAACCCGTCGGTTACCGAGTCTTTCCAGAATTGGGCAAGCTGACGGTCAGCATATAATTGCTGCGCTTTGACATCGCCTCTGACGACAGATTGTTGAAGCCTGTTGAAGTAGGATAATTGAGCAGGAGTCAAATGAGCTTCCAGCTCGGATAGAATATCTTGTAAACCAATGGATTTTCTTCCAGCTGCGCCGGGTGCGCCACCAGCAGCCGCATCCGGTTTCTTAAGGGGAGGAACGGTGTTTCCAAAAAAATATAGAACGAGCAGTAAAAGCACCCCTGTGCCAGCTACCACAATTTGCTGTCTCTTCATGCTGGATAATTAGAGACGCAAGTTACATCTCTTCATCCGGGTTTGGCTGATCTGCCTTCACAGACTGCAATTTTTTTACTTCAGCAACGAATTCTTTTGCTGGTTTGAATGCAGGAATGTAATGTTCAGGGATGTGCACAGCCACATTCTTTTTTATATTGCGTCCGATCTTGGCAGCCCGCTTCTTGGTGATAAAGCTGCCAAATCCACGTATATAAATGTTTTCTCCGTTGGACAGGGTCTCTTTCACTTCTTTGAACATTGTTTCCAACGTCACGAGGACGTCAACTTTAGGTATTCCTGTTTTTTCTGATATTTGATTGACCAGGTCTGCCTTTCTCATGGGGATTAAGTTTTGTAAGTTTCTGATTTTAAATATATAACAAAATTATTAATTCCCAACTTTTGCTGCTAAAAATTCGTTCGGGATATCAAAATATTGGGTTTGATCGATTTGTACGATTTGTGTATAAAATACTGATTTTAAACTATTTATGAATAAAAGAGCCCTCAAAAAGGCCGATTTTACGGCCGCCTTATTAAAATGGCATTCGAGCCTGAATTTCAGGGAAATGCCGTGGAAAGGGGAAAAAGAACCCTACCGCATCTGGCTCAGTGAGGTCATTCTTCAACAGACCAGGGTTGATCAGGGATGGGCTTACTACGAGAAATTCATCCGCGCTTTTCCGACCATCAGCGATCTGGCCAGCGCCCCTGAGCAGCAAGTATTCAAACTCTGGGAAGGTCTTGGTTATTATAGTCGTTGTCGCAATCTCATCGCAACCGCTAAAATGATCTCCACTAACTTGAACGGACAATTTCCAACTACTTACGACGAGATCCTGGCCCTCAAAGGGATCGGGCCCTATACTGCCGCGGCCATCGCTTCCTTCGCATTTGGCCTCCCGTATGCAGTCGTGGACGGCAATGTCACACGCGTGCTCGCCCGATATTTCGGCATTTCCACGCCGATAGACAGCAGCACCGGAAAGAAAGAATTTGCGGCGATGGCCAGGGACCTGCTCGATCCCCGTCAGGCCGGCAGTTATAATCAAGCCATTATGGATTTCGGCGCCACGGTCTGTATGCCCCGCAACCCGCATTGCGCCACTTGTGTACAGCAGAACGGCTGCGTTGCCTGGCAGAAGGGGGCGATGGAACAACTCCCTGTCAAAGCGAAGGCCGCCCGAAAAAAAAATCGCCATTTCTATTATTTCGTAGCGGAGACACCCGAGGGCCAGGTTTATATCCGCCGCCGCATGGGGAAAGACATCTGGGAAGGGCTATACGAATTCATTTTATATGAAACTACCGACGCTTCTGAAGCGGGTATGGTCCTGCAGTCTGATTTCGCCCGGCAACTGTTTGAAGGGCAAGCGCTCACCGTCAGGGATATCTCAAGTGTCTATCGGCAGGTGCTCAGCCACCAGCGTTTGCGGGGGCAGTTTATAACGGTTAGGCTTAGCAGGCCCTTGACCAACCTGGATGGCTTTCAACTGGTGTCCAGGAGCGCGCTGGCAGCCTATGCTTTCCCAAAATTCATCAACGGCTGGCTATCTGATCCAAGCCCGGCACAAAGCTTGTTTTGACTTTTCCTAAAAAAATGGGTAATTTTATTTTATAAACTTCGTGTATGAGAGGCGTAAACAGGGTGATGCTGATCGGCAATTTGGGTAAAGATCCGGATGTTCAATTCCTGGATGGCAATATCGCCGTCGCCAAATTTTCCCTCGCGACAACGGAGACCTTTAAGGACAGGGCCGGCAAACTGATTTCTCAAACGGAATGGCATACCGTTGTTCTTTGGCGTGGACTGGCAGAATTGGCTCAAAAATACCTACACAAGGGGAGTTTGGTTTATATTGAGGGCAGATTGCGGACCCGCAGCTGGGAAGATAAAGAAGGAAATAAGAAATTTGCTACCGAAGTGGTTGGTGATAATTTGATTATGCTGGACAAACGCACGGATGGGACATCCTCACATTCCTCATTACACCATCAGGAAGGAATGGAGGGACTTGGCAACTCCGATACTCCGCCCCCGGTCGGCGAACCCTCCGAAGACCTGCCATTTTGACCAGGCCAGCCGGAAACCGTGCCGGCCGAACATTCTTTCACCAAACCTGTAATACTTGGAGTTGTTGTACGCTAGTCTGTTAAGATTCAACATATCGACCAGCCTGCTGGTTATCAACCCTCAGGCTACTACTATCCTGGCGATTGTCGTACTTTTTCTACTCATCCTGTCCTTCGTCCTCTCCGGCTCCGAAGTTGCCTTTTTCTCGCTTACGTTCAAAGATATCAATATCCTCAAGACAAAGCAGGATCTCTCCTGGAAGCGCATCGTATCCTTGCTGGAAGAACCAAAGACTCTGCTTGCTTCCATGCTGATCGCAAACAGCATCATCAATATTGCCATTATTATTCTCGCCAATTTCCTCATCGATGAGATGGTCCTGCTCAAACAGGATTTTTGGCTTTTCGAATTCCTCATCAAAGTGATCCTTATAGGGTTCGTTATGCTCCTCTTTGGTGAGATCATGCCCAAGATCTGGGCAACGCAGAATAATCTGCAATTCGCCTACTATACTTCCGGGGTCATTGAGCTTATCCATCTGCTTTTCAGAAGGGTAGGAGGGTGGGCCGTGCAACGCTCGGAAGGCCTTGAACGAGCACTGGGCGGGAGCAAGTCGGCTCTGAGTCCCCAACAATTGGAACGCCAGATCGACCAGGTCACAAAGAATGATGCTTCGGACGAAGAAAGGAACATCCTCAAAGGATTGCTTGATTTCGGCAGTATTACCGTTAAACAGGTTATGCGTACGCGGCTGGAAGTCTGCGGTGTCCCTTATGATATTAATTTCTCAGGGCTCAAACGCAAGGTTGATGAATTGCATTATTCCCGGCTGCCTGTATACAGGACCAGCCTGGATGATCTTGCGGGTATGATCCACACGCGGGACCTGATCGCCTGGCTTGGCCAGGCTGATGAATTCGACTGGCGTACCTTGCTCCGGCCGGCTTATTTCGTGCATGAACATAAGCTGATCGAAAATCTGATGTCCGAATTTCAGTCCAAACGTATCCACTTCGCGGTCGTCGTTGATGAATTTGGCGGTACCAGCGGGATTGTCACCCTTGAAGATATCCTGGAAGAGGTCATAGGGGATATTCGGGATGAATTTGACGACGAAGAGCTGGGCAGCCGCAGACTGGAGGACGGCGGCTATCTCTTCGAAGGCAGGACCATGCTCAATGACGTTTGCAAGATCATGGATCTCCCTGCCGATACTTTTGATAAAGTAAAGGGCGAGAGCGATTCCCTGGCCGGTTTGATCCTTGAACTCTCCGGCGACATCCCCAAAAAGGGCGATATTGTCCCCTGCGGCGATTTCGAATTCACGATCCTGGATGCGGATAACAGCCGGATCAAAAAAGTAAAGGTCACCATCAAACCCACAAAATCTTAAATTCCTTGACTACACGCGCATTTGCTTATATGCTATTACTGATCTCGCTATGTCTTCAGTCCTGTAATAGTTCTTACACACCAAAACGCCGGGGATATTTCCGGATAGATTTTCCCCTGCACGAATATCAGACATTCGACCGCCCGGGCTATCCTTATAGCTTCGAGTACCCCGTCTATGCAAATGTGATTAAGGATAGCAGCTTTTTTGACACGGTGCCGGAGAACCCGTATTGGATCAATGTGGATTTCCCCCGTTTTGCAGCCAGGATTTACGTAAGCTATAAGCAGATTGGGCCCAATAGTTACGACAAACTGACCGACGATGCATTCAAGATGACCTACAAACATGCCTCCAAGGCCAGCTCAATTGACCAGACCGTGATCCACACCCCGAACGGCGTCGGCGGCATCTTTTTTCACGTCGGCGGTAACGCAGCCACTGCACAGCAATTTTTCCTGACGGACTCTACCCGTCATTTTTTGCGGGGCGCCCTCTATTTTGATACTACACCAAATGAAGATTCCCTGGCCATCGTCAACAAGTTTCTACAGGAGGATCTCCGGCACCTGATCAATACCTTCAAATGGAAATAGATTATATTTGTAAACATGATAGCAATAGATAATGTTCTGGTGAGTGATAAGGTTGTCGAAGAGCAATTCGTCTGCGATTTGCTGAAGTGCAAGGGCGGTTGCTGTGAGGATGGTGACGCCGGCGCCCCATTGGAGAAGGAAGAGCTGGAACGGCTCAACGAAATTTACGAGAAGGTGAAACCCTATCTCACGGCCGCGGGCATCCGGGAGATCGAATCCAGCGGCCGCTACCAGTATGACCGCGAATTTGGTTGGGTCACTCCTACGATCGAAGGAAAGATGTGCGCTTACGGATATAAGGATGCCAGTGGTATCATCAAATGCGGGATCGAACAGGCCTGGAACGATGGAAAGATCTCGTGGAAAAAGCCGGTCAGCTGCCATCTCTATCCCATCAAGATCAACCGGAACAAAGTCGGCGAGGTCATGAATTACGAGCCGCGTGGGTCCCTGTGCCGCCCGGGCTGCGCACTTGGGCAAAAGCTGCGGGTCCCGGCTTATGTCTTTTTGAAGGAAGCCATTGTCAGGAAATACGGGATGGATTTCTATAACGCCCTTGAGCACATTGCAGAAAACTATGACAGAAACCGCAGCTAATTTTATTGCCCGCAGTACGATCAAAGCGGAGGATCTCGACCACCGCAAAAAGATCAATTTCAATATCGGCCGTTATAATGCCGTTGTACCGCAGGGAAAACAGCAGTTTGCGGATTTGAATCTCGCCCGCGAACGGGCAAAGAATATCAAGTGGCGCGCCATCGAGACACTGGACAAACAGCTGGAGGACTTCGAATCCGTCTTCACCAAACACGGCGGTCGTGTCATCTGGGTGGAAACAGGCGCACAGGCGTTGCAGGAGATCCTTACGATCTGTAAGGAAAAGGCGTGCCGCAGCATCGTCAAGAGCAAGAGCATGGTCACCGAAGAGATCAAGCTAAATCATTTCCTCGAAGCCAATGGGATCGAAAGCGTTGAAACCGATCTCGGCGAATATATCCAACAATTGGACGGTGAGCCGCCGTATCACATCGTGACCCCTGCGATGCATAAGAGCAAGGAGGACGTCGCAAAACTATTCTACGAAAAATTAAATACTAAGCCGGGCCTGAGCCCCGAACAGCTGACCCTGGTCGCCCGGGAAAAGCTACGCAAGAAGTATGTTCAGGCGGAGATCGGCATCACCGGCGCCAATTTCATTATTTCCGATATCGGCGGTATCGCCGTCACCGAGAATGAAGGCAATGCCCGGCTCAGCGCTTCATTTCCAAAAACTCATATCGTCATTGCAGGCATCGAGAAGGTGATCCCGAGTCTCACCGACCTGGCACTCTTCTGGCCCCTTCTCGCCACGTACGGTACCGGACAGCGGATAACCTCCTATAATACCGTTATCACCGGCCCGCGTCAGCCCGGCGAAGCCGACGGCCCCGATGAAATGATCCTTATCCTGCTCGACAACGGCCGGACGAACATCCTTGCGAATGCCAAAGCCCGCGAAAGCCTCTATTGTATCCGTTGCGGCGCCTGTCTGAATGCCTGCCCGATCTATAAAAATATCGGCGGCCACAGCTACGGTACCACCTATAGCGGACCGATCGGATCAGTGATCACCCCTTATCTCCAGGGAATACCGGAATGGAAACACCTCAGTTATGCTTCCTCCCTGTGCGGCAATTGCACAGAAGTCTGTTCCGTAAAAATAAACCTGCACGAGCTGCTGCTCGATAATCGCTCCGAGGCCGTGGAAAGCGGTTACACAACCTGGCAGGAGAAGGTGGCCTGGAGGGTTTGGCGAAGGGCCAGCCTCAGTCGCAGGATCATGAATATGGGCAGTCAGAAGCAAAAGAACTGGCTGGTGAATAAGGCTTTTAAAGGATGGACGGCCCACCGGGCGGAACTGGACTTTGCGCCACAGACCTTCAACGAGCGCTGGCGGGCCGAACGATGAGCCACCATGTTGTTATTCAGTACCCATATCACCCCCCGGCTGCGCTATATCATTCAGTTTATCAGCAAAGAGCTTTTTGACGACCCTGCGGCAATCCGCATCACCGACGACGCCGGGTACTTTTCCGAAGCAACCGAGCCGCGGTTCAACTATTCCGAAGAGACGTTCCCTGACTCTTTCCAGCTTCGGCCGAATGGCCTGCTTTTCGAGCCGCCCGGCATCCAACCGGTGCCGATCAACTGCTTTACCTACAACGGTCAAAAGGTCTTCTTTCCGACCGACGGCGACCTGCCGTTTGATATTTTTGCCGCTTCTTTCTATCTCATATCCCGGTATGAAGAGTACCTACCTCATCCTACGGATGAATACGGCCGGTTTGCCCATACCCATTCACTGGCCTGGAATGAAGGTTTCCTGGATCAGCCGCTGGTCAATATCTGGATCCAGGATCTTCGGAGCAGACTATCACGGCGGTTCCCCGGTCTGGCTTTCCGTTACCCGGTATTCAAATTCATTCCCACCTATGACATCGATACTGCCTTCTCCTACCGGTATAAAGGCTGGCGACGCAATCTGGGGGGATCTTTGAAGGCATTAGCCGCCGGGGAATGGTCGAAATTACGGGAACGGGTAGCCGTGCTCCGGGGCCGCGAACCGGACCCCTTCGACGTCTATGAATGGCTGGATTCCCTGCACTTGTATTGCCGGATGAGACCTTATTATTTTTTCCTGGCTGCGGCCCGGCAGGAAGGCGTGGATCGGAATATTCCCATCACGGCGCCGGGTTTGCAGGAGTTGATCCGATATCACGCTGCCGGCTCGCGGATCGGGATCCACCCATCCTGGCAAAGCGGTGACCAGGAGCGCCTGTTAAAGGAAGAGATCGAATGGATGGAGTATATTAGCGGACAGCGGATCAACCGCAGTCGACAGCACTATATCCGGTTTACGTTGCCCGGGACCTACAGGCAGCTTTTGAATTACGGGATAGAGCAGGATTTTTCGATGGGCTATGGCAGCATTAATGGGTTCCGTGCTTCGGTTGCTTCCTCTTTTTATTGGTACGACCTCGACAAGGAAGAGATGACTCCCCTCCGGCTTTTTCCTTTTTGCTTTATGGATGCCAATTCTTATTACGAGCAGCAATTTTCCCCGGGCGAGGCCATGACCGAGCTCAATATGTACTATCGGCGCATTCGTAAAGTCAATGGGCTCATGGTAACCATCTGGCACAATTCAATTTTGGGTCAGGATACCGAATTTGCCGGCTGGCGGGAAGTCTATGAGACGTTTTTGAAAGAAGAAGTCTTCTGGGACATGTAAGGGAGTGGAGGGAGGCGTTTTAGTGCTTAAAATGTCTCAACCCGGTAATGACCATCACCAAATTATTTTGCACGGCGTAATCTATCGAGTCCTTATCCCGGATCGACCCGCCGGGTTGAATAAAGGCAGTAACCCCGGCATTATGCGCGATCTGGACGCTGTCGTTGAACGGAAAGAACGCATCGCTTGCCAGCACTGCGCCCTTCAGGTCAAAGTTGAATTGACCCGCTTTTGCAATGGCCAGCCGCACTGAATCGATACGACTGGTCTGTCCGCATCCCTTGCCGATGAGCTGCTGGTTTTTGACCAGCGCAATGGCGTTAGACTTCAGGTGCTTGCAAACCAGGTTGGCAAAGATCAGGTCATCCTTCTCAGCGTTTGTCGCCGGCCGGCCGCCGGCTTCTTTCCATTCTGCGTAGTTGCCTATATCCGACTGCTGCTGCAAAACTCCGGTCAGGAGGGAACGGTATTGGATCGCCGCATGGATTGCCTTTTTTTGCACAAGCAGGATGCGGTTCTTTTTGGAACGCAGGATTTCCAGGGCATCGGCGTCGAAGTCCGGTGCAATCAGCACTTCGAAAAAGATCTCATTGATCGCCGATGCCGTTGCTTTATTGACGGTAGTGTTGCAGGCAAGAACGCCGCCGAAAGCGCTTTCGGGATCGCCGGCCAGGGCGCTATCCCAGGCCTCCTTTAAGGTAGGGCGGATGGCGATTCCGCAGGGATTGGTATGTTTGATAATCGCAAATACGGGCTGACCATGGGGGAACTCTTCGATCAGTTGAACCGCCGCATCGACATCCACGAGATTATTATAGGATAATTCCTTGCCATTTACCTGCTCAAAAATATCTTCCAGCCTGCCAAAGAAGCTGGCCGCCTGGTGGGGGTTTTCGCCGTAGCGCAACGACTTCGTTTCATTGAAATAACGCGCGATCGCCACGTCATAATTGGCGGTGATCTCAAATGCCCTGGCGGCCAGCTGCCGCCGCTGCGCGAGCGTCGTTTCGCCGTTTTGTTCATCCAGAAGTTTTAGCAACCAGGCATATTCGGATTTGGCTGCGATGACCACCACGTCCTTGTGATTTTTGGCTGCAGCCCGGATCATGGAAGGTCCGCCGACGTCGATCTTTTCGATGATGACGTTATCTTCGGTGGTGCTTGCAACCGTTTCCTCAAAAGGGTAAAGGTCTACGATGACCAGATCGATCTCCGGAATATGATATTGGGCCATCTCCTGAATATCGGTAGAATTGTCCCTTCTTCCGAGGATCCCGCCGAAAACCGAGGGGTGCAACGTCTTTACCCTGCCGCCCAGGATGGAAGGGTAGGAGGTCAGTGATTCCACGGGAATGCAAGGGACACCCTGCTTTTCGATGAATTGCTGCGTTCCGCCTGTGGAATAGATGGTTACACCGAGCTGGTGCAGTTTCTTGACGATAATTTCAAGGCCATCTTTGTAAAAAACGGAGATCAGGGCTGACTTGACAGGCTTGTTCATGAAGCGGGTATTTTGCTATTTCGCGCCGCAAAAGTACGAAAGCCCCGCGATATGAAATCAAGATATGAAATCAGTTCCGGACCCAACCCGCCTGTGGCAAGTTGAATCCGGTCGTTTTGAATGGAGACAGCGGTAAGCACCCAGGCCTCGCGCATTAAAGCATCAGCATACACACCCACCACACCTATACACGCTTAAAAACTAACAGGATAAGGTGTTAATGGCTATGTATGCTGTTGCTAATTTATCGGACTAAAATATCAGAGGAATTTCCTTTTTACGCACCGAATAAAGGATATTAAATTATTAAAAACGGGATTTGTTGCCTACCTCTTTGATTAAATGTCCTATAAAAATTTTAATTTGGGTCAAATAGCGACCCGAAAAATCAGACGTTTTTTTCTTGCGCAAAACACGCAAAATTAACCTGCATACTTCACGTTCACTTATCCGAAGATTTCACCGTATTTTCTTTGCTTAAAAAACGTTTTTTTCGGGATATTTGCTTCATGATTGTTTGATCCCCTTTATTTTACGGATAATATTAATTTATAATCATTTGATTATATTGCCCTTGTGCGCGGCTGCCTAATCCTTTGAAGAATACTTTTACAAAAGCAAATTATTCTTCAACATTCTAAAACAAACAGCCATGAACACAATTGAAAAAAAATCCGTAAATGCGGGGAAAAGTATCACTAAACAGGAAGTTGACAACCTTGTTCGCGCGTACAAGCAGGAAAGATGGGCAGATAATTCCGAACGTATCGGCATGGCCGACTCGCTGAGTGTTTGGTTCTCTGTCGAAGAGCTGGAAAATTTTGTCGAAACAGTTAAAGCAAATGGCGGGAATGGCGTCCGGATGCATTTCGGCGTATTTTCCTCAGAAAATGCTCCTCAGGCAATACTGGAAGGTCGCCAGACCCTTGTGATGATCGGCAATCGCAGCAGCGATGGCACCCACAATACGAGCAAAGAATTGTATTCCTACAAAAACGGGCAACCCGAAATCGTGGCTTCAGTAGGGTCCTATCCCTGCCCTCCGATCTGCGGCAGTGGTCCCGGCAAAGCAAGCGATTCGCGGACGATGGGGTCGGCCACTCTGCTCGATCGTGGTGAAAAAGGGATGTCTGTCATTTAACCATAACCATTCTGGCCCAAAAGGCCGCCTTAGATCCGCCCTGTTGCGTTTGCAGCGGGGCGGATCATTTATGGGAAAAGGAAATTAACCGTTATCTTGCTGGTGATGGAGGCAATTCTATTCTATCTTGTACCGGTTTTCTGCGGCATTGCTTTTCTGGCAAGCCTTGATATTTATTTTCGACCCCCCGTTGAATCGTATTTCCGGGTATTTTCTTTTTACTTACTCTATGACTTTATCAGTCAAACCTATGGAGATTATCAGGCACTGCACCATCAGAATACCATTTTGTACAGCGACCTGACCACCCTGGTTTCCTCATGTTTTTACATTTATCTCATGCGGGTGATCATCCGCAGCCGGAAAGCAAAGCTGATCTTGCTCTATTGTCTGATAGCCTTTCCTTTGATCTCAGCCATCAATATTTTCCTTGTGCAAAATTCCGGGGTCTTCCAAACAATGACCTATTCCCTGGGTTGCCTGCTTATAGTGGGCGCCTGCATTTATTATTTCTGGGAGCTTTTCCAGAGCAAAAAATATATCAACCTTGCCCGCGAACCGACCTTCTGGATCTGCTCCGGTCTCCTGTTCTTTTATACTTGCCTCTTCCCGGTATATGGTCTCATCAACTACATAGGTACTGATAAGGCCGTTATTCAAGTCATATTGGTAGTTCTCGACTTCGTTGGTATCTTACTATATTTGTCGTTCACTATAGCCTTCTTATGCCGGCTCAGACCCACCAGGATATCTACGTAATTGTCCTAATTGCTACAGCGCTGGCACTGCTATTGGTAGGCTTTATCGTCACTTCTCTTTTCCTGTACCAGCGCCGCCAGCATCGCCAGGAACAGCAATTGGCGAAAATGAAAGACGAGTACCAGCAGGAGTTGCTCCGGTCCCAGCTTGAAATCCAGGAGACTACCTTCAAGACCATCGCCATGGAGCTTCATGATAATATCGGCCAGGTCCTGTCCGTGGTCAAGCTTTCGCTTTCTGTCCTCCCCCTTGATAAGGCCCACCCCGCTTATGAAAATGTCCAGAACAGCCGTCAAATGCTCAATAAGGTCATTTACGACATGGGCAACCTGACCAAAAGTCTGCATACAGACCGGATCGCGCAGATCGGCCTTGTGGAAGCCATGCGTTTCGACCTCGAAAGCCTGCGCAGGACCGGTCTGCTGGATGTAGAGTTTGCGGTGGACGGCACTGAGTATCGCCTTGAAGATCAGCGATCTATATTTCTTTACAGGATGTTCCAGGAAATGCTCAACAATATTTTGAAACATTCCAAGGCCACCAGGGTAAATATTGCGGTTAATTACTCAATTGATAATAAATTTGTTCTGCAAGTGGAGGACAACGGCGTCGGCTTTGACGTGGAAAAGAAACGGCAGACCTCCTCCTCCAGTGGTATTGGCCTGAAGAGTATGACAAACCGTGCCTCCCTCATTGGCGCTCAGATCAGTGTTCAAAGCCAGCCGGGTAAGGGTACTTCCATCCAGGTCGAGGTCCCGTATGAATCGACCTAAACAGGGCGGAGCCGGGAAATGAACCGGGGGAGTCCATGAAAAGATAATTCGTTATGGCCGTAGCAAGCAAGAAAATACAGGTAGGCATTGTAGATGATCACAGTCTATTGAGGAAGGCGCTCGCCAAACTGATCGGCTCTTTTGAAAATTATGCCGTTCTTTTTGAAGGCGACAATGGAAAGGATATAAAGACCAAAATCACCCAGCACGTCATCCCCGATATCATCCTCCTGGATGTCAATATGCCCGACATGGACGGTTACGAGACTGTCCGGTGGCTGCACAAGAACTACCCCCAGGTTAAAGTCCTCGCACTTTCCATGTTCAGCGACGAGAATACCATCATCCGCATGCTGCGGCTTGGCGCAAAAGGTTATATCCTGAAGAACATCGAACCCGAAGAGCTCAAGCTCGCCCTGGATTCGATCATGAAAAAGGACTTTTATCTCTCCGAATACATCTCCGGGAAGATCATCAGCGGCCTCCATAAAGACCTGGGCAACCCGGAAGATCCCATCGTTCTCAACGACAAGGAAAAGGAATTTCTCCGGCTAATCTGCTCCGAACTTTCGTATAAGGACATCGCTGACAAAATGTTCATCAGCCCACGCACCGTCGATAACTACCGCAATACCCTGTTTGAAAAGCTCAAAGCACGCACCCGTGTCGGTCTGGTCATGTTCGCGATCAAGAACGGTCTTGTCGAGATCTAGTCAGAGTAAGCAGCAATACCGGCAAAAAGATCAGGTTTGTCATGGTGGCGACGACGAGCGTAATGGATGTCAGCCATCCGAGCGCCAGGATTCCGCCGAAATCGCTGAAGCAAAAGATCACGAAGCCCGCGATGAGCACCATCGAAGTATAAATGATGCTGATTCCCGTTTTACCGATGGTATCTATCACGGCCTGCGTAGTTCCGGTCCGTTCCTGTTTATAATTAACAAGAAAGCGGATCGTAATGTCTATGGCGATGCCCAATGCGATACTAAACACAATAACCGTGGACGGCTTTAACCGAACCCCGACCCAACCCATGATACCGGCAGTCACGATCAGCGGGATCACGTTCGGCACAAGCGAGCAGACCAGTATCCGCACCGACCGGAACAACGCCAGCATACAGGCCGCAATTAACAGGAAGGACCATTGGATGCTATCGCGCAGGCCTTTTATCACGAAGGCGCTGCCCTCCAGGTAAGTCACGCTGGTTCCTGTGAATTCCACTTTGAATTTCGACGAATCGAAAAGGGACGCGGCTTTTTGCCTGAGCTCCGCCAGCACGCCGGGTAACCGCTTGCTCCCGATATCCGCCATGGTGATGCTGATCCTTAGCCGCTGCTGATTGCTGTCGACAAAGCTAGTCTTCAATTGCGTAAGGAAATTTTGTTTTGATTTTGTTGAACCGCTATCGCTTGTCAGATACTGGGATAAAAATGCAAAATCGGTTGAGTTTGGAACCTCATAAGCGCTGCTATCCCCGCCGTAATATGCCTGCCGGATAAATTTCAATCCCTCCTCCAGGGATAAGGGCCGGGCCATCTCCGGCCGGGCCGCAATGTATTGCGAAAATTGGTCGATACTATCCAGCAGCCTCACCGTCCCCGCCCGCAGCCCCTTCCGCCGCTTTGTATCGATTACGATCTCCAGTGGCATGACCCCTTTGAAATTCTTCTCAAAGAACTTCAGATCTGTATATAGTGGATCGTTCTTTGGAAGGTCATCCAGAATAAACCCCTCCGATTGCAGCCGGAACATCCCTGCTATGGATACCAGCAGCACCAGTGCCGTCAGGATATAAATAGGACGGCGATGATGCATCGTCCATTCCTGGAGCCTCTTCAGGATCACCGCCAGCCAACGGTTCTCCAGGTAACGCATCTGCCTGGGCTCCGGCGCCGGAAGATAGCTGAGCACCGCGGGGATCAGGATGATAGAGATAAAAAAAAGCAACATGATATTGATCCCGGCTACAACTCCAAATTCATTCAGAATGGCGCTTCGAGTAAGCGCAAATACGCCAAAGCCGATCGCTGCCGTCAAATTACAAAACAAGGTGACGATCCCCATCCTGCCGATCATCAGAATCAACGCCTCCTTTTTATTACCGGTGTCCCGGTATGCTGTGTGGTATTTGTTCATGAAATAGATACAGTTGGGAATGCCGATCACTACTACAAGAGTCGGGGTAAGCGCATTCAGCAGGGTGATCTTATAACCGAACAGATCCATTGTACCGAGGGCGAACACCACCCCAATCACCACCACGGCAAGCGACATCAGCACGGTACTGATACTCCGGAAAAACAGGAAGAGAATAATAGACAGAATGAGCACCGACCCCAGCAGGAACCAGGTCGTCTCGTGCGCCACCCTTACCGCCATTCGGGTACGGATCAGCGGGAGGCCGCTGTAGTGCATCTGTACGTTTTGGCGCAGCCCAAAGCTGTCGATCTCACTGGTGATGCCACCCACGGTCTCGATCCGTTTTTTGGAGTTCATCACATCCTTATTGACCTTAACCATGGTAAGCCAGGTATTCGTCTCCGGGTTATACAAAAGCCCGCGATAGAACGGCAGGCCCAGCAATAGAGTTTTACCACTGTCTATCCTTGCCTGCGTATACGGCGGCGAGAATATCGGCAACACCTTGAATTTCTGCGTGGTGCTGTCCCGGATCAGGGTAACCGCGGATGAGAACCCAAGTACGTCGTCTACGCCCGGCACTTTTTTTAACTGGCCGGTCAACCCGACATAGTCCGCGAAGACGTCCGCCTTGAAAAGCTTGTCCGATTGCACGGCTACAAACAGCATGTTGCCGTCGTCGCCAAACCTTTTTCTGAATTCCTGGTACTCCTTATACTTGGGATTATCAGTAGGGATCGTCCGGGTAAAATCATAGCTTAGCTGAACTTTGGAAGCGTGAAAGGCCATGAAAGTGGTAACGGATAGCAATAGAACAAGCCAGAATAACCTGTATCGGAGGACGAGCCGCGCAATGGATTCCCACATGTGAACAAAAATATTTTTACAAATAAACAGCAATTTGACGAATGCAGCTCCACAAAACCAGGGGGATTGTCTTGAGGACAGTTAAATACGGGGAGACCAGCCTGATCGTTACCCTTTATACGGAATTGTTCGGAGTCCAGTCCTATCTGGTCAACGGGGTCAGGACCTTTTCCAAACGCGGCCCGGGCAAAGCCGTCTATTTCCAGCCTGCGGCGATCCTGGATCTGCTTGTATATCACAATGAATTGAAAAATCTGCAACGGATCCGGGAATTCAGCTGGGCCATCCTTTACTCAACCATCTTCAGCGACATCTTCACGAATGCAGTAGCGCTCTATATGGTAGAGCTCTTACAAAAGACGATCAAACAACCCGAACCCAACCCCGAGTTGTTTTACTTTATCGAAGATTCCTTTCTGCACCTCGATGCCGCCGAAGGCAGAGTGCTCGCCAATTTCCCACTCTTCTTCATCCTGCATCTCGCAGGTTTTTTCGGCTTCCGGATCCAGGATATATACAGCGAGAAGAATCCGATCCTCGATTTGCGGGAGGGACGATTCGTCTCCGAGGTTCCTCCGCATCCCCAGGTGTTGGAAGGCGCGCTGAGCTTCCATACCGCGCAGCTGCTTCGTGTACAGCGACCGGAAGAGCTGCAGGAGTTGGCCCTTAACCAGGAGACCAGGCGCGCGCTGCTTCAGGCTTTCCAGACTTTTTATGCGCTGCAGATCCCCGAATTTGGCGAGATGCGGACTTTCGCCGTGCTACAGACCGTGCTCTCCTAAATCAGTCTTCTTACGGTTGTTTCTGCGGTCAAGCGGCTGGTGTCGGGGCCTTCCAACAACAATACGCCGGGCCGCAGGCCCGGGCTGAAGCTCCCAACCGCGTGGTTCATTTGCAGGGCAGCTGCGCCATTGGAGGTCGCCCATTGCAGGAGGGTAGCGTTTTCCAGCCAGGCAAAGGATCGTTGCAGGGTTTTAAGTTCTTCGAGGATGCTCAGGTGATGATTGGAAGCCAGGGAGTCCGTCCCGACGACGATCCGGCAGTTCTGGTTTACGAGTAGACTCACATCGGGAAGCTTACCTCCGATATACAGATTGGCGTTTGGACAAAGACAAAAAATGAGTTCGGGCGCGGCTCCGGGCTGAAAATCCTCCTCAGTGGTTGCCACATTATGGACCAGGATCAGGGACTGATCCCGGTGAAAATAAGGTAGAATGCCGGCCAGGCTTCGTCGCCCCGTTCCCCGGAAAAAGGATACGTCCAGGCCGAGCTGGGCATAAAGACGCAACAGATCCCCTTTTCCCGTCAAAAGGAATTCGTTTTCCACCTCACTTTCCTGGTTATGGATCGACAGCAGCCGGTTACCGGGGAAATCCGCGACCAGGTGGAACAAAGCCGGCGAGACCGAATAAGGCGCATGGGGGACGATTGAATTGAGCCCGGGGAACCTGTCGTCAAGCGCTTTGTAGACCGCCGAACTTGCCGCAAACCTTTCCGGCGCACTTTTATCGAGAAACCCCAATGTCTCGGCAAAATTGCGGTATGACAGCCTTCCGGCCTTTTTACAGTCCAGCGTATCTGTGGTATTGCAGGTATCACCTACTGCTACGATGCCGT
This sequence comes from Puia sp., assembly GCA_035570015.1. Lineage (GTDB taxonomy): Bacteria > Bacteroidota > Bacteroidia > Chitinophagales > Chitinophagaceae > Puia. Next base: position 984 of record DATMLR010000320.1, on the reverse strand, counting down.
TACGCAGCATTTCCTCTTCACCGGCTGCGATTGCATCCAGGACGCGCTCACGATCCTCCCCCCTGCGCCGGATTACCATCGACAAAAAATCCACCAACCCCGTTCCCTCCGGGATCACCGCTTTCATGTGCGACAGTTCCAGATGACAATGACAATTGACGAATCCAGGGCTTAAGATCCCGTTGTACTTCTCCACGCCCTCCCCTGCCTCTTCAACTGCCACTACCGCCTTCACGATTCCTTCTTCCGTGGTAATCAGCACGGTATCATGCGCCGCTATCCGATCGCCCAGGAACAAATAATCGGCTTTGAATTTTCGGTAAGTCATCTCCAAACGATTAATTTTGCCGTTCCAAAGATATGTTAGATAAACTCGAAGCCATCAAAGCCCGATTTGAAGACCTGGGGGTAGCCCTGAGCAATCCGGAAATCGTCAGCGATAACCGGAGATTCAGCGCCATGAGCAAGGAATACCGCAGTGTTGAGAAGATCGTTATAGCTTACAACCAATATAAAGACCTGCTTGATACCCTCGATTTCGACCGGGAAGCCCTCAATGGCGACGATCCGGAGCTGAAAGATTTGGCTAAAGCCGAGATTCCCGGCCTTGAAGAAAGGAAGGAGCAACTGGAAGCCTATATCCGCCAGCTCCTGATCCCCAAAGACCCGCAGGACGAAAAGAATGCGATCCTCGAGATCCGCGCAGGCACCGGCGGCGATGAGGCCAGCCTCTTCGCCGGCGACCTCCTCCGGATGTATATCAAATACTGCGAACGCAGAGGCTGGAAGACCGCCGTTCTCAGCGAGAGCGAGGGTACGGTAGGCGGCTATAAAGAAGTACAGGTCGAGGTGGTCGGCGACGACGTCTACGGCACCCTCAAATTCGAAAGCGGCGTGCACCGCGTACAACGGGTACCGGATACCGAAACAAGCGGCCGGGTCCATACCAGCGCAGCTACCGTGGCGGTGATGCCGGAAGCCGAC
>DATMLR010000319.1:0-10558 GCA_035570015.1 Puia sp. | reverse complement strand
GCCGATGTTATACGTCACCGGACCAATATAAGTAGCACCGCTGAGGACAACGAAGGCGGAATCATTTCCACCGCTATAACCGCCGGGCCCATTAAATCCCTGGATATACAGATAGATGGACGGCGTCATGCCCGTCGCGCTGAATTCGTAGTCTCCGTTCTCAACCACGGTATTCGCCGGCGCGGACAAATTGTAGGGAACGCCCTGCAGGGTAAAATTAATGTAGGGATTCACAACGACATTGCTGCACGCCGTCAGCGTCCCGGCGCTAACCGTTCCCGTATCGGCAGTGATCGTGACGACCGAACTAACCTGGCCGGTAGAAAGGTCGCCGGCAACCACCTGCACCGACGCGCTCGTTTGATAGCATCGGTTTATCGGCAGGGTGAAACTGCCGCCCGTCACCACCGCACGATAGTTCAATCCATCCACAAGGGCATTGACGTACCCGCTGTCAACCGGATTATTGCTGCAATCGACGACATTGCCCGTGATCTTTAGCTTCCCGGTTGTAACAATATTCACGGCTATCGTGCCCAGATTCTGATCGGTCAGTGCCGGCCCGACATTGGCGCCGCCGACAAAGCCGCCGCATTCCGCAAGCACCTGCATCAGCAAATGCTCCCCCTTGGGGATCAGCCCCTGCGCAAACCCGGTAGAATCCGTGTATCCGCCCCGTGATCCATAACCAGGGAGGGTGAATTGAATATAATGGTAAGGAAGCGGATTGCCATATTGATCCACGACATGCACCGTGAAGTTGACCGTACCCATCGGCGCGTCACAATTCCAGAAGGTGAAATGCGCCACCTGCCCCACATAGGTATTCCCCTCCCGCATGGCCGACCCCTGCTCGATCCACCGCCCGGTCGTATCATTGAAATACCATAACGGGATCGTAGCCGGCGCTATAGATTGCAGTGAATCCGGAATATTGAAGCTCAGCAAAGCCTGCTGCCCCGGCGCCAGTTGCAGCTTGTTACCCGCGGCGTCCTGCATCTCCACATCCATCATCCCGAAGCTCTGCAGCGCCGTCTCATAACCATCCGATCCAATCCCCCGCAGATCGCCGGGCATGTATTGATATAAATTCGGATCGGTGGGATTCAGATAGGTCGCATAAACCGTCACCATTCCCGTATAAGGCGTACCCGATGAGGCCTCCACAACCGAAGAAGCGGCAAAGGTCGCCGTATCCCCCGTCGCCACCGCAACCTTGCCCCCCGTCGCTGCCGGGAATGTCCCGCTCACATTTTGCGGGATCAGCTGAATACTCACATAGTTCAAAGCGCTGGGATTGGTGATGATGCTGCGCGAGCCGGTGAAAAAGCCTTGTTTTGTTGCCGTGACATAACCGAACCGGCTTGACATTGAGATCCCGGAGAAGGAAAAAAGACCGTTGATATCGGTGCTCGTCGTGGCCGAACCGCTCGTGACCACCGCCCCCCGAACCGGGATACCGTTCTGATCCACCACTCTGCCTTGCAGACTGGCCGTCACCGTTTGATCCGGCGGAATATGATTGGGATTCGAATTGACGTAGGAAGAAGAAGTGCTGGCAGTCTTGTTACACGACAGGCCAACGATCAGTACCGCGGCCAGCGAGGCCAGGGTCAAGGTTACAAAGGTTTTTTTCACGGGTATTGTATTGATCAATACCATTAAACGCCTGATTGGCACCCGAAATTATGGCAACGGCTCAGAAATCTCTACTCCCCTCATTTCCTGTAACTTATAACTCACTTCCGCGACCCTGTTCCGAGGTACCGCCAGCAACATATCACAGAATAATTGAATATCCTGCTTCACAACCCGACAATTGTACTGGCGGACCGTCATCATCACCTCGTTCATCTGTGTATAGTCGAAATGTACCCTGAATTCCTGCTCCACCTGCTTTTGCACCAACGGCGTCATTTGCAACGCCAGCGCCGCCGCCGACCTGTACGCATGGATCAGCCCCGGCACTCCCAGTAGGGTGCCGCCGAAATAGCGCACCACCACTACCAGTACATTCACCAGCCCCTTGCTGTCGATCTGCCCCAGGATAGGCCTGCCCGCCGACCCTGATGGCTCCCCGTCATCGCTGACCCGGAATTGATTCCCGTCCAAACCGATGCGGTATGCGAAACAATAATGCGTTGCCTTAGGATGGTCCTTTTTTATTTCATTCATCGTCGCCTTGAAGTCATCCGGTGATTTCACGGGACAGGCGTAGGCGATGAAACGGCTTCCCCTATCCATGAACTCCGCTTTCGCCATCTTCTCGACCGTATAATAAATTTCATTGGTCATGGTAAATTTCGGTAATACCGGATCGTATCATTCAATAAACTCTCCGCCCCCACAAGGCGTGCATCATCCAATTCCGGGGCCGGCAATCCCCCCGGGATCATCAGATCGCGGTTTGTGATCACCCGCGCTTCATCCCAATAGCCCTCATCAATAAACGATTGGAGCAGCCTCGCTCCGCCTTCCACCAGCACACTCTGTATCTTCAGCTGCGACAAGGCCATGCTCAACTGATGGACCAGACTGCTGTCCGTTGAGACCTGATAATATTCAACTACGCCCCTTTCGGCATGTCGAACCTCTCCCCCGCGCGCCCCCTCGCCATGCCGAACCATATTAAAAACAATCGTCCTCACCTTCCCATCAAAGAGTTGTAACGACGTCGGCAGCTGCAACTCCTTATCCACCACCAGTCGAATCGGATCACGTCCGCTCCACAACCGCACCGTCAACGCCGGATCATCTAACATCGCCGTCCTGGTACCCACCAGGATCGCCGCCTCCTCCGCCCGCCATTTATGCACCAGCCGGTTACTGTAGTCATTGGAGATGAACACCCGCCCCGGGTCCCCCGCGATCTTCCCATCTGCACTCTGTGCCCATTTCAGAACAATATATGGCCGATGCTTTATATGGAATGTAAAAAACCTCCTATTCAGTTCCACACACTCCTTTTCCAACACCCCCACCAGCACCTCTACACCCGCCGCCCGCAGTTTCTCGATCCCCTTCCCGTCAACCTCCGGGAACGGGTCCCTACAGCCCGTCACCACCCGGGGAATTTTGCAATCGATGATCAGATCCGCACACGGCGGCTGCTTACCATAATGCGAACAAGGCTCCAGCGAAACATAGATCGTCGATCGGGCGATCAGCGCCCTGTCCTCCTCCTTCACTGATCCGATACAATTCGCCTCCGCATGCTTCTCACCATATCGCTCATGATACCCCTCTCCGATGATCCGCTCTTCGCCGGTATCCGGGTCCGAATATACCAGTACCGACCCCACCACGGGGTTGGGCGCCACATGACCCGCCCCCAGCAGGGCCAGTTCCAGACAGCGACGCATATATGATTCCTGGGGAGACAAGGCGCAAAATTAAGCAAACTGGGGTAATTTAGCCGATGATGGATTCCCGGCTGGCACAGCGACAATTGACTACCGACCTGACACCGGTGTACGGCAGCAGCGAAGCGGCGTTGATCGCCGATTGGGTAATGGAACACCTGACCGGGCACCGGAAGACGGACCGCCTGATTAAACCGGCGGAGCCCCTCCCCGATCACATTCTCCGGCAATACTATATCTATCGCAGTGAGTTGATGGCCCACCGTCCCGTACAATACGTCCTCCACGAAAGCTGGTTTGCCGGGCTGCGATTCTACGTAGATGAGAACGTCCTCATCCCCCGGCCGGAAACAGAAGAACTCGTCCAATGGGCCGTCGAAACCATCACACATTCAGCCCAGGGAGCCCTGCTCGATGTTGGAACAGGCAGCGGCTGCATCCCCATCGCCATCGCCCGACGACTCCCCACCCTCCCGATCCATGCCTGCGACATCAGCGCCGGGGCCCTTGAAATCGCCGGCCGCAACGCCGACTATCTGGGCGCCCATATCACTTTTCATCACCTCGATTTCCTCGACCGCCGAGCCTGGGCACCCCTCCCGCCTATCCGTTGGTTAGTCAGCAACCCGCCCTATATCTCCGCGAACGAACGCCCGACAATGGCACCACATGTCATCGACGCAGAGCCTGCCCTGGCCCTCTTCGTACCCGATTCGGACCCCCTGGTTTTTTATTATGCCCTTGCTGAATTTGCCCGCGACCGGCTGATGGCCGGGGGGGCTGTGCTCGTCGAGATTCACGAAGATAGAAGCAGCGCTGTTACCGAAGTATTCCGGAACGCCGGCGCCCAAGCTGTCGAAGCCCGCAAAGATGTGATGGGAAAAGATCGCATGATAAAAGCAACCTGGTAGAACTTCGCTCCGCTCGGTTACCTGCTATTTTACCCCATTCTTATCCACTGCCAGCACCGTCCGCGCGCCCAGATCCCGCGCTATCCGCATCACCGCCACGACGTCATCTACCGTCGCCGCTTTGTCCGCATTGATCACGATCGAAGGCTGATCCGACTCCTTGGCGAGGAGGGGCGCCAGGTCCGCCTTCAGCTGATCCACCGAGACTTTGGTCGTCCCCACATAGAACTGCCGGTTGGCATCGATCGAAACCACAACCGTCTGCTTGGCCTTGGTATCGCTCTTGGATTTTGGCTGACTCAGCTTCACCACATTGGGGTTGGCCAGCGTGCTCACGATCAGGAAAAACAACAGCAGAATGAAGAGGATATCATTCAACGGGCCCGTATGGACCTCCGTTTCGTCCCTATGTCGACGGTTTCTTAGGTTCATATTATCTGGCCTCCTCCTGCAGAATATCGATAAAATCCGCGCTCGCCGCTTCCATCTTATTCGTCGCTTTGTCAATCTGCGAATTCAGAAAGCGATAGCCGATATAGGCAACAATACCGATGATCAGACCAGTAGCGGAGGAGATCATTTTCACATAGATCCCGCCGGCGATGGTCGTCAGGCTATAATCGTTGGTGGCAGCAAGGGTATAGAAGAGCTGGAACATCCCGAAAATCGTCCCCAGGAACCCGAACAACGGCCCCAGATAGGCGATTGCCGACAGGACGGCCAGGTTCTTCTCCATCTTATACAGCTCAAGTTTACCGACATTTTCCATGCTGCGTTCAATCGCAGCGATCTCCTTGCCCACCCGCTGGATACCCTTGTCGATGATCCGCGCGACCGCCGTCGGAGTATTCTTTGCCAGATTACGCGCCGACTGAACATTCCCACTGATGATATTGTCCCGGATGATGTTCATGAAATTGTCTTCCATCTTCGCCGCCTTGGTAATGGCCAGATACCGCTCGAAAAATACAAAGATGGCAATCACCAGCAGGATCCCCAGCGGGATCATCAATGGCCCGCCTTTGAGGAGAATATCGAAGAGAGTTTCTTTTTGCTGAGCCGCTACCAGCGCAGCCTTCGCCAGGCTGTCCCGGATCGCCGCGGAATCTGCAATGATCTGCAGGAGAAATAGATTCATGAGTAAATTTAAAGGTTTACGCCTATAACGTTCCCCGAGCCGTTCTATTTTTTAACAAAATGCTAAAGTTGAGAAAGCAGCACAAACCGGGCCAGCTAATTCGTCCCCGACGCCTTCACCATCAGCGACTGGATCTGCCGCATGGTATTCTCCATCCCCTGGCTGCTGCCATCCAGGAAAATGATATTCCCCTTGCCGACCTCCGCGAAATTCTTGATCGCTTCAGTCCACATGCTGAACAGGATCACATTGGTATCGAGGTTGGCCTTTTTCATTTCCTCGGCGGCTTCGCTCATCCCATGGGCTACTTCCTGACGGAAAAGCGCTACCCCCTGACCCCGCAGCCTGGCGGCCTCCCTTTCGGCGCCGGCAGAGATCTTGATCGCATTGCCTTCCGCTTCCGCCGCCTTGGTCTTGGTGATCAGCAACGCCTGCCCTTCATTCTCCGCGGCAGCCTTCAGGTTATTGCTCGCCACCACCTTGCTCATCGATTCGAGGATGGCCTTGTCAAACGTAATATCGTTGATCTGGAGATCCATCAGATGATAACCCCATTCTTCCAGCGAATGATCGATCTGGTCTTTCACAAATTCGACGATATCCTTCCGCAAACCCAGAATTTCCGCCTGTTTCTTCGTCGCCACGAAAGACCGGATGCTGCCTTCGATCGTCCGCGTCAACGCCTGCATCAGATCCCGGTCGCTGATAAACTTGAAGGCCACTCGCTGGATCGTCTCCTCTTCAGCATTCTGCACAGCATACAACAACATGCTCTTGAAATAGACGTTGGCCTGGTCGGCAGTGACCGCCTGAAACTCCAGTTCCACCGACCGGTTCTGGATCGAGATCCTCTTATACACCTGCTCCAGGAAAGGCACCTTGAAATTCAACCCCGGCCTAAGGATACGCCGGTATTTACCAAACATAGTTACCACAAAGATATAACCCTGGTTAACGCTAACCCAACAACTTAATATAACTCCAGCGAGGAAAACCAATAAGACGATGTAAATGACATTGATCGTGTCCATATAATGATTTTACCCCGTGAATGTACGTAACTTTGCCCTGCAAAATCGAAGCATGATCACGAACTACGACATAATTATCGTTGGCGGCGGCCCGATCGGTATCGCCTGCGCCCTCGAAGCACATAAGGCCGGACTAACCTACCTGGTCCTTGAGAAAGGCTGTCTCGTCAACTCCCTCTATAACTATCCCGCCAATATGACGTTCTTCTCCACCTCCGAACGGATCGAGATCGGCGGCGTTCCCTTCGTCAGCAATAATGTCAAACCCAACCGCAGTGAAGCCCTTGAATACTACCGCCGCGTAGCCGTCTCCAACCGGTTGAACATTCACCTCCAGGAGGCGGTCGTAGATATTCGGCGCACGGTTGACGCCTTCGCAATCATCACCGCCAACCGCACCTACCACGCCGCCAATGTCATCCTGGCCACCGGCTTTTACGATATCCCGGTCCTGATGGATATCCCCGGCGAAAACCTCCCCAAAGTGACTCACTATTATAAGGAACCGCATTTCTATGCCCTGCAGAAAGTGCTGGTCGTCGGCGCCAGCAATTCCGCCGTGGACGCCGCCCTCGAGACCTGGCGAAAAGGTGCGGAAGTCAGCATGGTCATCCGAGCCGAAGGTATCGGCGCCCGCGTCAAATACTGGGTGAAACCCGACATCGAGAACCGGATAAAGGAAGGAAGCATCAAGGCCTACACCCGCTCCACGCTTGCCGCTATCCGGCCTCATGAAGCCGACATCCGCACCCCCGAAGGAATAGTGACCATCCCGAACGACTACGTTATCGCCCTTACCGGCTACAAACCCAATTTCGAATTCCTGCGAAAAGTTGGAATTATTTTGTCCGACGACGAGCGGCTGCAGCCCTACTACGACCCCGCGACCATGGAGACCAACATCCCCGGTCTGTACCTTGCAGGCGTCGTCTGTGGTGGGATGAATACCCATGTCTGGTTTATCGAGAACTCCCGCATTCACGCCGGAATGATCGTCCGGAACATTTTGGCGACCTCTCTTTCCGCCCGGTGACCGGACGCGGTTCAAGACTTCTCTTCCCACACTCTGACCAAATGTACACAGGTCTCCACCGATTTTTGCATATCCTGCACGCTGACAAATTCATGCTTGCCATGAAAAGCCATCTCCCCTGTAAAAAGATTGGGACAAGGCAGCCCCATAAACGACAGCCGCGACCCGTCCGTCCCGCCGCGGGCACTGCTTTCCCTCACTTCTAACCCTGCTCTCCGGATCGCTTCGCGGGCAAATTCGGAGACCTGGGGATGCTGATCCAACACCTCCTTCATATTCCGGTACTGCTCCGCCACCACGACCTCCGCCGAAGCGCCAGGCCATGCCGCCACAGCATCTTCCACCTTATCGCGAAGATGTGCTTCATACGCCGCCAGCTTTGCGGTGAAGAAATCGCGGATGATCAACTCCACCACAGCCTTCTCCGCAATTCCCGACATCCGAACCGGATGCACGAAACCATACCGCTCATCCGTCGTCTCCGGCGACCACTCCGCCTTCGGCAGCGAATCGATAAAAGCTGCCGCCACTTTCAGCGCATTGACCAGCTTGTCCTTACCGTAGCCGGGATGGGCGCTGACCCCATGAAAGGTGATGGTCATCGCATCCGCCGAGAACGTCTCATCCTCCAGTGTCCCTCTTTCCCCCGCATCCAGCGTATAGCCAAAATCGGCTCCCAGCCAGGCCATATCAAGCTTATTCACTCCCCGGCCAATCTCCTCATCGGGCGTAAAGAGAATCCTTACCCCACCGTGCTTTACCTCCGGATGCGCCAGCAGGTAATGTACCGTATCCATGATCACCGCCACCCCGGCCTTGTCATCCGCGCCAAGCAGCGTTGTTCCCGAGGCGGTGATGATATCATCGCCTTTCCGGACGGATAGATACGGATGCTCGCGCGGGCTGATCACCTGGGCCGGATCATCTGGCAGCACCAGGTCCCCTCCGTCATATTGGGAATGAACGATCGGTCTAACCCCCTGACCCGTACAATCGGGGGCCGTGTCCATATGGGCACACAAGCAAATTACAGGAACTGCCTTGTCCGAATTGGCCTGTAAAGTGGCATATACATACCCATATTCGTCCAGAACGGCATCTGCCAGCCCAACCTCCTGTAATTCTTTGACTAGCAACCGGCCCAGATTCTTTTGCTTTTCGGTGGACGGCTGCGTCGCGGACCCGGGATCACTTTGCGTATCAATCTGAACGTAGCGGAGGAATCTTTCCGCCACAGTAAAACCATAGTTTTCAAACATGTTGGTAAGTTCGTAAATTTGGTCGCGGCAAATAATCCGCCACTTTAACTCGCGAATATAGCGACTATGCCCGATCCGACTACTAAAACTCCGGTAATCCCCCAGGCCTGGCTGCGCCTTTTGCTGTTCGGCTGCACCTTTGGCGTGGTTGCCCTGCTGATAGGCATCCCGGCGATCCTCAACGTTACCGGTACCCACCTCGACGCGCTGGAGAAGGATGTGTTACAGTTCCTGTCGGGGCTGATGGCCGGTGACTATCTCTGGCTCATGCTCACGCTGGAATTTTTCACTTCGGTGATCAGTGTGGGCATATTCCGCCTGCTGATCGAACGTCGCAGCCTTCTGGGTTTGGGCTGGACCCTGGACGGTTATGTCAGTGAAGCGCTTACCGGATTTTTTTTGGCGCCCGCCCTGCTTGGCCTCGCCGCCATCGCCCTTCTGCTGAGCGGTCACATCGAATGGACCGATATCATTTGGGAACCGACAGCATTATTTATCTCCTTCGGCTGGATGACGCTCATTGCCTTTAGTGAAGAACTCGTCTTCAGGGGGTATATTCTTGGGAACCTCATGGAGTGGGTCCCCAACAAATGGATCGCCCTCGGCATCTCATCGGTCCTCTTCACCGCATATCACGCTATCGCTCCCGGGATCCATACCCTCGCCTACGTCAATCTGTTCCTTGCCGGAATGCTGCTGGGGATTAATTACATCTTCACCCGCAATCTCTGGTTCTCTTTTCTCCTCCATCTCGGCTGGAATTTTTTTGAGGGCCCTATACTCGGGTTCAAGGTCAGCGGAACGACCTTCCCATCGCTATTCCAGGCAGAACCCAATGGCGATCTTTTTATCACCGGCGGCGATTATGGACTGGGAGGATCGATGCCGATGACCCTCTTCCTTTTCGTTGCTATTCTTACGCTGGCCTGGGCCTTTGAACGGAAATATCAGCGCGTGCCCATTACAACCGAACCCGAATCTGCCCCCGAACCTTAATCCCCGCCTTCCAATCCGCGCCTTCCTACGGCATAATAATGCGGGAAGCCCCCTTGATCTCGACGAGTTCGAGATCGAAGATAAGATCCTGACCCGCCAGCTGATGATTGGCATCCAGGATAACCACCTCCGGTTTAACATCCACGACCAGTACAGGTATCTGATGTCCAGAATTATCCGTCATCACCAGCTGCATCCCGACTTCGGGCTTCATTTGCGGCGGGAACTGATCGATTGGAAATTCGATTATCGCCTCAGGATCTCTCGCCCCGTATGCAAATTCCGCAGGGATCTCGATCGTCTTCTTTTGCCCGACCGACATCCCCATGACACCCTCATCGAACCCCTTGATCACCATCCCGCTGCCGACTTCGAACTCCAGCGGCGGACGCCCCTCTGAAGAATCGAACGTCGTGCCGTCGGTCAGCCTCCCCCGATAATGGATTTTGATGGTATCACCTTTTGAAACTTCCTGTGCCATGTCTGCTTAAATTTATAGTTGCTCCCAATATCGGGGTGCGATGCAAGGTAGGATTTTATAATTAAATTGTGCCGGTTTCCAACCATCTGCCAAGCAAATTATAAACCATGCGAGCTGCTAATCTATTTCTGATCTTCTTCCTTTTGTCCGGCACTGCGGACCCTCAGTCAACCGCATCCGCAGGCGCCCACCCGCTCTCTCAACCGGGGCCGGCAGAACAGCCCGCGCAGGGGCCTTCAGCGGTTCTCCACATCCTGACCGGCGCTGATCAGCTCGACCAATATCTGCCGCTGCTGGAAGGACAATCCGTTGCTGTATTCGCCAACGCCACCTCAGTTATCGGCCAT
>DATMLR010000318.1:0-3875 GCA_035570015.1 Puia sp. | reverse complement strand
GCGCCTCCGGCTGGGAGTGACCGCCAACGCCGGCCGGTACTCCGCCGACACCCCCGGGCAGGGACGAACTTAGAATCGGATGACCGAGTTCTTTAATTAAGGACCGCGCGATCACATTGTCCGGGATCCGTAACCCGATGGTATCTTTCCGGCTTTTTAATATCTTCGGCACTTGTTTGCTGGCCGGCAGAATGAACGTATAAGGCCCCGGCAGATAGGTCTTCAGCAACCGATATAGGGGCGTAGAAATACTTTTGGTATAGTTGCTCAGATCGCTAAGATCATGACAGATAAAAGAAAGCTGCGCTTTGGCAGGGTCGACCTTCTTGATCCGACAGATCCGTTCGATCGCCTTACTTTGAAAAATATCACAGCCTAACCCGTAAATCGTATCTGTGGGATATACGATGACACCTCCGTCGAGCAGGCATTCAACGATCGTCCGGATGTTTCTGGGTTGAGGATTGAGGGGATGAAGATGCAACAACATGAATGAAAGATAAGTAAAAACAATATAAATTTGTATCCATGGATTTACAAGCAGTAGACCGGGTGGAAAGTATCGGTGCCGAAGAATTTAACGAACGGTACTACGCTCCAATGAAGCCGTTGGTCATCAGAAGCCTTTCAAAGGCGTGGCCGGCATACGAAAAGTGGAACTGGGATTTTTTCAAGACGATCGTTGGCGACGTACAGGTTGGGGTCTACAATAACGTGAAGAGCGATGCTTACACTCCCATCAATATGGCCGATGACTATATGAAATTCGGCGACTATATTGAAATGGTCCGGAAAGGACCCGCGCAATGGCGGATCTTCCTCTTCAATATCTTCGAACATGCCCCTCAGATCACGGCGGATTTCGAATGGCCGGAACAGTTAATGAAAGGTTTTGTTAAGCGATATCCCATGTTGTTCGTCGGGGGGAAGGGCTCCGTGACCCATATGCATTTTGATATCGACCTGTCCCATATCATCCATACCCAGTTTGGCGGCCGGAAACGGGTCCTGCTCTTCCCATTCGAAGAGCAGCACAAGCTTTACCGCAAACCCTGGGAGGTGCTGAGCATGGTCAATTTCGAAAAATATTTCGACCAGGCGGAGAACAAACTGAACCTGGAAAAATATCCTGCACTCAAACTGGCGAAAGGCTATGAAGTTATCCTTGACCACGGCGATTCTCTGTTCATGCCCGCGGGCTACTGGCACCATATGGAATACCTGGACAGCGGCTTCGCGATGAGCCTCCGGGCGCTGCAGTCCTCTTTTAGCGGCAAGCTGAAAGGGATCTGGTATCTCGTCGGAATGCGGAACATCGATACCCTGATGAAGAAAACCGCCCCCGAGTGGTGGTTCAACAGAAAAAAAGAAAAGACGTTCAAAGCTGCGGTAAGGGAACTTGAAACCGTTGTCCAGTAGAGTTTTACGAATTTTTTAAAAAAAAATTGCTTATTACCGAAACAGTCTTTATTTTTACCGCGCTTACTCCTCTGAATCTCGTATCACCCGATACAGAAATACTACTAAAGAGCTTATCCAATCTCCATCTGCATCCAGACAGTCCAATTTCCAAGACGAAGACTCCAATTTCCAATAAATTTCCTGTTTTCCATCGATATCTTATGAAGTCAACACTTCATAGTCTGATAATCTATCCCCTGTCCGATAATAATCCCATCGTTACCCTTGTAAAGCTGTCCAACCGGGATGCTTTAGCAGTTGCATCCTAGAGAAGGCAAACCCGATAACTTATGGTCCTCCTGTATAAACGAACATGAAAAATATTCGAATTTTTTCTTTTTGTGGTTTCAGAGGTAAGCACAGGCCGGCGATTTCTATCGCTGGCTCTTTTTAAACTTTTGTCGGGATTCGCTCCCGCTTCCCGGGTTAAACCCCGTTCGGCTTATCTGTGGTGAATAGTTCAAGAGACTTCACTGTGAAAAAACCAAAAAAAAGAGGCAGCATGTCGGGCTAGCCTCTTTTTTCGTTTATAGCAGGTTAAATATGGTGGGTCATATTACGCGATCGTCCAGGTCTCGCTTCCGCGGAGCAGCCTATCCAGGTCACCCTCCCCCTTCGTGCGAATGACCTCTTCGATCTGCTGGTTGAGCACAACCTCATAACAGGGGCGTTCCGTCTCGTAAAATACGCCGAAAGGTCTGGGCAAATGGCCTTCGATCCGCGGATCGTCGAACATTCGCACCAGGATCTGGGCCTTGTAGAAGTCATGCTCATCGTGGATCCAGAGATCATTTTCACCAAACTTGCCGCCTAACTCCACGACCGTTGGGGTAAATCCTTCCAGCCGGATCCCCCTGTCACGCTGTGCGCCGAAGACCAGTGGCTTGCCCTGTTCCAGGAACAAGGTCTCCAGTGGCTTGGTGCCCTTCTCGGTAAAAATTTCAAAAGCGCCGTCATTGAAGATATTGCAGTTCTGATAGATCTCCAGGAAGGAGGCGCCTTTATGCGCGTGGCTGCGGAGGAGCATCTGCTGCAGATGTTTTGGGTCACGATCCATGCTCCGGGCTATGAAGCTCGCGTCGGCGCCTCTCGCCAGTGCCAGAGGATTGAAGGGATGATCGACGCTTCCGTAAGGGGTTGATTTGGTTACCTTGCGCTCCTCAGAAGTCGGCGAATATTGACCCTTTGTCAGGCCATAGATCTGATTGTTGAACAAGAGCACGTTCAGATCGAAGTTCCGCCTTAGCAGATGGATCGTGTGGTTGCCGCCGATACTCAGGCTGTCGCCGTCTCCCGTGACGACCCAGACGCTCAGCTCCGGTCGGGTAGCTTTCAGCCCGGATGCAATCGCCGTAGCACGGCCATGGATCGAATGCATCCCATACGTGTTCATGTAATAGGGAAACCGGCTACTGCAGCCGATACCCGATATAATAACAATATTCTCCCTGGGTAACCCCAGCGTAGGCATAATCTTCTGGACCTGGGCAAGGATCGAATAGTCGCCGCATCCCGGGCACCAGCGCACTTCCTGATCGGTCGCAAAGTCCTTCGGGGTCAGGACAGGCGGGGTGGTAGTTGTATCGCTCATAGCTCACCAAATTTACTGGTTATTTGGGGAATTCCAGCCACAAGATATGGCTCCGGCGCGCCGGAAGGGCCCATGGCACGTTTTTTTTCCGCCTTATAAGAGGCAATCTGTGAAACTTTAAACTTAAAAATTATGAAAAAGTCATTATTTATCATTGCGATAGCCGCCTGTCTGGGCGCAATGGGCTGCGAAGCAGAATATGTCGATGAACAACCCGCGGATGTTACCTATGAACAGGGGGTAGCGCCGGGTCCCGACTACGTATGGATAGACGGCGATTGGGTCTATGGTGGTGGAAGATACACCTGGCAAAAGGGGCACTGGGATCATCGTCGGGAAGGACATACCTATGCCAAAGGCAGCTGGTCGCATACTTCCCGCGGCTATCACTGGAACAGAGGTCACTGGAATTGACCCTCCGGATGGAATTGACTCTCCGGAAGGAATTGACCCTCCGGATCGGGGATCGGACCTTCAAATCACCTGTCGCCCGAATGGCATCAGCGAGAGCTCTACCAGCTTGAGATGCTGTCGGGCGAAGGGTATTCCAATGATGGTAATAGAGAGGAGGAAGGCGAATACAAGATGCACCAGCGCGGTGTACAGGCCGCCGCAGAGCAGCCAAATGATATTACAAAAAAGATAGATGCATCCCATACCGTTGCTGGTAGAGACGACTCTTTTACCAAAGGGCCAGAGCACGAGGCCCGCCAGTTTAAAACACTGCAGACCGAACGGAATTCCCACGATAGTCAGGCACAATACAAATCCGCCGAAGATATAACCCAGCGCGGCAAAGAATCCGCCGAATATCAGCCATATA
>DATMLR010000317.1:0-8461 GCA_035570015.1 Puia sp. | reverse complement strand
GACCGGATAAGAAACCATCCTCCGCCGCCACGGGAGGGACAGCCGACAATCCAGGCTCCGTACCCGTAATAACCTATCATTATCAATAAACTTTTTACCCCGGGATTGGAGGACCTCGATCAACTCATACAAGAATGCGCCGCCGGAGACATCCTGAGTCAGGAGCGGCTTTACCGGAAATTCTATCCGGTCCTGTTCCTACTGTGCAAACGCTTCTTCCCCGACAACCATCAGGCCCTCGAAACCCTCAACGACGGCATGCTGAAGGTGTTTCAGAACCTCGGCCGGTACAACGCCGGCAAAGGGGTCTTCTTCAATTGGATCTACACCATTGTCCTGCATACCGCTATCAATAAATGCAAGGCCGCCCCCTCCGCCGATACCAGAGAACTGAGGGAAGCTACTGAAATCAGCAGCGCCCCCAATCCCTTCCTCGCCCTCGAGTGGAAGGATATCTACCTCTTCCTGGACATCCTCGCGCCGGCAACCCGGGTCGTTTGCAATCTTTACTACCTGGAAGGGTTCAGCATCCGCGATATCAGCGTGGAGCTGCACCTCAGACCCGGAACCGTGAAATGGCATTTGAGCGAGACCCGTAAGAAACTCAAACCGATCTTGCAACGTCACTATCATATTCAGCCGAAGTGAAAGAAATAATCACATACCAGGAAACTCCCATCCCCATCCCCCACCCCGATGAGGCCTGGGAAAATATGCGCAGTCGCCTCCTCGACAGCGACCCCGCGATAGCCCCCGCATCCGACCTTACGTCAACCCACACGCGAACCCCCGCCAAGCGCCTACTCTCCGCCCGCATTACCATAACCACCATCCTTTTACTTTTGGCGGTACTCTACCCTTTTCACCTCCTGACACCGTCCCGCCACCCCGTAGCCGCCATCCATATCCCGTCATCGGCCCACAATTTGTCATCCGCCAACCCAGCCTCATCCGGCGCCCACTTTTCACCCGGCGCCCACTTTTCATCTGGAACCCACTCTTCACTCGGTACCCGCCGATCATCCGCGACACTAATAACCCATCCGGAGCTCGCCACGATCCCATCCACACGGGCATCTGCATCCGACCCTTCCGCCATATCCGAGCCCTCCGCCTCAACGCTCCTCCCCTCATTGGCCCCCATCTCCGTCACCGCCCCACATAAACCGATTTCTGCCCCCTCACCCGCGTCGCGACTGGAGAACACCACTACCCAACCCGAGCCTCAATACCTCCTCCTTCAATTGGGCCTCCAATGGACCGCCCAGATTCCAACCGACAACCCCCACACCTATCTGGATGGCCCCAACGGCCGAACCCAGCTCTACCGGCCCCTGCTTCCCGCTGTCTGGATGGACTTGCAGTGGGACCGGTCCCTGCTGGAATTCACCTTCGACCCGTTCTATTCCGATCTTGTCCCCCTTCGACCCTACAGCCAGCAGCAGAACCTTGATACGATCTCGTCGATTGCCGTGAACAGCCTTCAATCCCGGTCACTTTCCAAACTCTTCGGGTTCGCCGCGGGCGCCGGCTATTCTGGCAACCTCGGCGGCAAATGGTGGGTCGGCGGCGGCATCCAGACCATCTGGTGGACCCATGCTATCGTCAGCACCTACACGCAAAAGGTTGAACAGCCGGTAGGTGGTAACTCGGCCCGTCCCGTCATTTTATTCACCAACAGCACCGGCGCCTTGTCCAAACCCGACTGGAGCTATTTCTCGACCTTCCAGTTCGACGCCTATGCACAGCTGCTGTATGAGCCGGCCATCGGCCTCGCCGGGTTCCGGGTTGGATTCCCCTTCAGCGCTCTATCTCTCAACCAGGGCCAGGGCCCCTCCCAACCCCTTCGGCTCGAAGTCTTTTATCGGCTACCCTTACTAGCCAGAAAGGTCAGCGCAGCAACCCCATCTCCGGAATGAAACAATTCGCTAACTTGTAGGATCGCAGACCCATGTTACGAAGAAAATTCATCGCCAGTACGCTTGCCGCCGGGACCGGCCTTGCACTTGCCCCGCAACTATCCGCGGCGTTGGTTTCTCCCTCCCCATCCGCCCGGACCCCTCCCGCCGCGAAAAAGATCATCGTCGCCGGCGCCGGAATCACCGGCCTCTGCTGCGCCTATGAGCTCCTGAAGAGCGGGCATGACGTAACCGTCCTCGAAGCCTCAGGCCGCTACGGCGGCCATGTCTACACCGGCCGCGACGGACTGTCCGACGGCCTCTATGCCGACTTCGGCGCCGATCATATTACCCGCCCCGGCTACGAGAAATTCTTTGAATACGTCGACGAGTTCAAGCTGACCGCCATCCCCTACCCAAATGCCGAAGGTTCCGACGCCGCGTACGATAAGAACAAACTGCGAATGATCGGCGGAAAATTCTACACGTCGGAACAACTGCGCGATGCTGCCGTCCTGCAAGCGCTGGGATTTAATGACCGCGAAGTTCAATACCTCTCGACGGGCTCCTTTGATGGTCTCCATGACCTCTATCTCCGGCATTACGTCGACAAGTTTACCGATCCGGACCAGCCCTTCGGTGTCGGCTATGACGACTTCGACCACATCCCCATAGCAGACCTGTATAAAAAAGAAGGCGCCTCTGCCACGGCCTTACGCTTCATGGGCGGCAGGAACACCAATGCCCTATATGTCCTATGGCGGCTTTCGCTGATGTATTCCCGTGGGATCCCGACTTCGGAAGGCGAGACCTTTCACCTGAAAGATGGCAATGAACAATTGCCGATAGCCTTTGCCAAACGCCTGGGCCGCCGCGTCCTGCTCAACCATCCTGTCTCGGGGATCCAGCACGGCCCGCAAGGGGTAGCCGTCACCTGCCGCCCATACAACGCAAGCGAAACGCAGTTAAGCGCCGACGCGCTCGTCGTCTGCATCACCTTGCCTGTCTTCCGGAATATTCCCGTTACTCCCGCGCTGTCTCCGGCCAAGCAATACGTTGTGGACAATCTCCCCTACTCCTCCCACCCTTTCTACGTCTTCGAAGCCGCCTCCAAATTTTGGCTGGACGACGGCATCCCCAGCATCAACATGGAATTCGAGCATCCCGATATCTCGTCTATTTGGATTGAAACAAATCAGGTCGACAGCGACCGCATCATTCTCAAAGCCTTCGGTCCGGGTGGCCTCTCACCCCAACGGGTACTTGCCGCCTTCCGCCAGGTCTACCCCGGGAAAAAGGACAGTATCGAACAGGCCCTCACGCTCGACTGGACAAAAGATAAGTACGCTCCCGCCTGTGAAATGGAACCTTTCCCGATCGGTGAAATGCGCAAGTTCTGGCCGCAGATCATGCTGCCCGAAGGCAGAATTTACTTCGCCGGCACTTATGCCGATAACATGAGCAGAGGGATGGAATCCTGCATCCGATCCGCACAGCGCGTCGCCCGGGAGATCGACAAACTATAGCCCATGAGAATCCTGATCCCCGTCACTCTCCTCGCCCTACTCATCATCTCCCGACAAGCAAACCATTCCCCGATCGTGAAGATCGAAGCACCGGCCAATAACGCCGTCCTAACGATCAATAGGGGACTCACCAGCGGACTCACCAGCGGACACAGCTACCAGATACAAGTAACCGATCAGGAAGACGGCGATACCCGCTACGACGAGATCAATACAAAGGAAGTAATTTTGGAACTGGCCTACCTCGCGGCCGAACCCGCTAACTCCACCAAACCCACCAGCTCCGCCAGGGCGCCCGCCCTCGATATCATGGCCGCCAACAGCTGCTTCAACTGCCATCAGTTCAACGCCCAATCCCTCGGCCCCTCTTTCTTCGAGATCGCCAAACGCTACCCCGCAACCGTCGCCAATTCCGACACGCTTATCAACCGCATCCGCAACGGCTCCTCCGGCATCTGGGGCCGCGCCGAGAAGATGCCCTCCCACCCCGAGCTCTCCGCCACCGCTATCCGCTCCACCGTCCGGTGGATTTTCCAAAACGCCGCCCGCCCCGGCCGCGCCTGGTACGTCGGCGCCACCGGCCTCCTCCATTTCGATAAGCCCGGCGCCTATAGCCTCACCGCCACCTACACCGACCACGGAACGAAAGACCAGCCCGCCCGGCGTCTCACAGGCTCCGACCGGATCATCGTAAGTGTACGTTAGTCCGGGAGGACAGCAATTTCAACCTCCTCCGGCCGGATATTGCACGCGCAAAGCTTCCCGACTATTCCGGTTTTGCGGTGAGGTGGTTTGGGAACTATCTGAAAAAGGAGTCGAATTCGCTCCCCCCGGACTCGCCTTATCCTGTTGTTAGTACATCACAGAAAGCGAAAACCATCGCCGCCAGGGTGCTCGACGCTGAGGACAAAACCCCGCTAGCCTATGTTAACGTCGGGGTTCCGGGGAAAAACCTTGGCACCATAACGCACGAGGACGGTACCTTTACGTTGGACATCGATTCACTACTGGTTAATGATAGTCTCGCGATCTCGACGGCTGGCTATAAGATGCAAGTGATATCGCTGGCAGACGAGCCAGGCTGAATGGACGAAGGCGCGTGGCATCGGAGTAGGATTTAATATAGAGGTTCGCTAAAAAAATAAGTAATAGTTATGAATAAGAAAACACCAAAATCATACGAGATGCCCCCTTCCGAAGGGTTCACCATCACACAATTTATCACCGTCGCCGACATCAATCGATCGGCTGATTTCTACGAAAAGGTTTTCGGCGGCCGCATTCTCAGCAGAGGCGACAGCAAGGGTGCGTCCGGGCATATTCAAATCGCGAATACGTGGCTCATCGTGAACGTCGGGGGCGGCCCAACCCCGGACAAGCCGACGATAACCCTGGACGTCCCCGCCGACCCGGATAAAGTAAGCAGCTTTATGAATATTCGCGTTGCGGACATTCATGCCTGCTATAAGCTATGGAAAAGTCGGGGTGCGGAGTTCATCACAGAGCCGATCGCCAAGTACGGCGAGATCCGGTGCTACATCCGCGATCCTGACGGCTACATCATCGAGGTCGGACAGACCACCGACCAGTCTTAACCCGAGAATAAATAACTTAAGGTACAAGTATGATCTTGCCGTGCGTGTGATGCTGTTCCAGTTCGGCAAACGCTTCACGGACTTGTTCGAGCTTGTACAGATGTGCAATCGGGATCTCGAGACGGGCTTGCTCGATCAACGCTGCGAGCTCGGCGAGCACCTGAGCCGTCGAAGCGGCCATACTACCTTCGTTCTTGACCCCATATTTTTTCACGGCTTCATGGCTGGGGTCAACGAGCGTATCGATGCGGTCGGGCTTTACGCCCAGCTGAATGGCCAGATCTACATAACCATGGCCGTAGGTATCGATAAAGGCGTCGATAAGGCCACCTGCCGCCGCTTTGATCTTTCCAGCTACGTCGCCGTCAAAGTCCAACGGGATGACTCCCTTTTGTTTTAACCAGTCATGGTTGTCCTCGCTCGCCAGGCCGATGACCCGGGCCCCGGCACTCACGGCCAACTGCACGACGATCGAGCCCACCCCGCCGGCAGCACTTGAGACGACCACGGTATCGCCTTTTTTCAACCCAACGGCCTTCATGGTGGCGTAGGCTGCCGATCCGGAAGTGAAGAGGGCGCCCGCCGCGTCCCAGGGAACATGCAGGGGCCGGGGAGTGAGTTGCTCCATCGGAACAACGACATATTCGGCGTGACTGGCGCGGATATTCGTAAAGCCGATGACTTCATCGCCGGCGGCGAAGGTCTTGACATTCGCGCCCACGCTGTCCACGACCCCGGCGAAATCGCTTCCCTCGCCGCAGGGGAAGGTGGCCGGCCAACTGACGGCGAGAAGCCCCTGCCGGATCTTTGTTTCGATCGGATTTATCCCGGCGGCCCTTACCTTCACCAACACCTCTCCGTCACCCGGAACAGGTAAGGGGACCTCGGCAATGTAGAGCACATCCAGGCCGCCGTAGCGGTCGAATCTTACCGCTTTGAACTTGATAGGTTGTGACATAACTGATGTTTGAATTAATGAGCGGTAGTCATTATTTGACATTTTAGGCCTGTTTTGGCGCAAATCAAATGCCATTGCGGAAAACGATGAAACTCAATAGAAGATCAAAGTCCAGAGGATATTAGGTGACGGCGTATCGTGACCGCTGTCGCGTATTCGCGAAAAAGACCTCACTTACGGTTAGGCCCGCGCCCAATGAAAAAAACCGGCGAAAAGCCGGCACACATAAAAAGATAAGTGCCCGAGACGGGAATCGAACCCGTACTTCCGTTGCGGGAAACAGGATTTTAAGTCCTGCGCGTCTACCAGTTCCGCCACCCGGGCAACACCATCATCCCAAAAATAAAAAATTCCACCGGCAAACCACCAATGGAATTCCTGGAGCGGAAGACGAGGCTCGAACCCGCGACCTCAACCTTGGCAAGGTTGCGCTCTACCAACTGAGCTACTTCCGCATAAATTTCAAACCCAACAATAGGGGTGCAAAAATAAGGCAAATCCCCCACAATCTCACTATTTGTACTGAGGGGTATACAACGTATTACCGGGAACCTCAACCTCCGGTTTGCCCTTATAGCGATGCGCGTACAATCCGTAAGAAGCTCCAAAAAGAAAAGCTATAATACAAAACACCTCCAGATAGAACAGGAACACAGACGAATCGACCCAGCTATTCGCAAAATCCTTCAGTTTTGGGTCTTTCAGTTCAATTGGCTGATCGATCGGTTGATCTGCTAAATGTTGATCCATAACTATTTAATTGCGATGCAAAAATAAGGCTTTGTCCGAAAAAATCACCGTTTGACCTTCACTATTTCCCGGAAAGTTTTCTTCCCAATTACAAAATACTGCCACACAACGCTTCCCGTATACCAACCCATCAGCTTACCCCCCTTCTTCTGCGGGAAAATACTTTCATTTCGCTTGATAGCCACCCACTTCAGGAAAGCCAGATGCGCCTCAAGGATGGCCATGAAGTACACCCCTTCACCCGCCAGGAGCGACTTCCAGGCCGAGATCGAATCCAGCAGGAACCGGTACGGGATCTTCCAAAGCCACTGCGCTGTCGGCAGGTTCTTGGCCATCATGATCAGGTTATTTCGGAAATTCAGAAAGACCTTCCGCTCATTCCCCTTCGGCAGCGTTCCCCCGCCAACGTGATACACGACCGATTGCGGGCAGGAATATACTTTATGCCCCGCCAGCTGCATCCGCCAGCACAGATCGATCTCTTCCTGATGCGCGAAGAAGTAGGGGTCCAACCCCCCCAACTCATGAAAAAGGCGCGCCCGGATGAACATCGCGGCCCCACTGGCCCAAAAGATTGGTTCCGCCTCATCATACTGCCCATTATCTTCCTCACAGTCGTCGAACACCCTCCCCCTGGCGAAAGGATAGCCCAGATAGTCCAACCAACCCCCTGCCGCCCCCGCATACTCGAACGAACTTTTGTCGGCATACATCCGGATCTTGGGCTGGCACGCCCCGATTGTGGCGTCCTTCTCCATCAGCCCGATCATCGGTTCCAGCCAACCCGGTGTGACCTCCACGTCCGAATTCAACAGGACATAATAATCGCTGTTCACCTGCCGCAGCGCCTCATTATATCCCCCCGCAAATCCCCGGTTCTTATCCATTTCGATTATCCGCACCTGAGGGTACAGCTCCCGCACAAAAGCCACCGAGTCATCGCTGGAAGCATTATCCGCAATGATCACCTCAGCCCCGGGACAGATACCGGCCATTACAAAAGGGAGGAATTTTTCCAGAAAACCACGTCCGTTCCAATTCAATATAACAATAGCGGTTGTCGGCGTCATGCCCCCAAAAATAAGCGAATCACCTATTAGTCCCCTGCTTTTTATAAATTCGTCTATGATTCGATCATTACTGAATTGGAGATCGCTGCTCGCCCTGGTCGCCATCGTTATCGTTAGCGCCACGATCTTCTATTCACAATACCTCGCCCGGAAGATCGCGAAGGACGAACGGCACAAGGTCGAACTGTGGGTAGCCGCCAGCAAGGCCATCCTCAACAATCCCGGAATGGACCTCACCCTCCCTAACCTGATCCGCAACGGCCAGCAATCCATCCCTATCATCGAGACCAACGAGCAGGACAGCATCATGGAATATATCAACCTGGACACCGCCCAGGCCGGCCGGGATCCGAACTACCTGTACAACCAGCTGAAGAAGTTCAGGGCCCAGGACTCGCCGGTCGAAGTCGAGTTTAGTAAGAAACCTTATATCGCCAACCGATACTATTACGGCCATACCAGCCTGCTGGATGAAGTGAGATATTATCCGCTTGTCCAGCTCTTCATCGTTGCCCTCTTCATCTTTTTTATTTTGTATACGATCACCATCCGCAACAAGGCCACTCAGAACCAGCTCTGGGCGGGGATGGCCAAGGAGACCGCCCACCAGCTCGGGACACCCGTTTCCTCGCTCGAAGGCTGGGTCGAAATGTTAAAGGAGACC
>DATMLR010000316.1:0-6418 GCA_035570015.1 Puia sp. | reverse complement strand
TTCATCATCCCAATAGATCCGCAGGATCTCCCAGCGCCAGTTCCCCGTCGGTGTCATCCAGATATGCTGGATCGAACCCGAACCATCGATCTCCGCAATCGTAAACGTCGAGTGCGCCTTTATATCCACCGAAGGACTGATCTTCCACCCCTGCCCTAACTCCCGCGCTGCCCCAGAGCCGGTGCCCGTCTCCGCCTTTCCCGCCGCCCCCTTACCGCCATTAAAGTTTTCCGGACTGATCGACCGGCTCTGAGCATTCGAAAGCATAAACAAGTTACCCAAATGGGAATCCGCGCCATTATAGGGTTGTTGCGCGCGAACAGAATAGAAAAGGAGACAAATCGGGACCAGGTAGGCTATTTTCATATAGCAGCTTTTAAGTTTTATACTTATAAATGTAACGATATCTTTCCACCCGCAAAATGAATGCAGTCATATCCCTTATCCTTGTTGCTTACCCTGAAACCTGGCCCATCTACTAACCTTATCGACCTAGTTTTCATGAAAAGAAGAGACGCCCAGATAATTGAAGAGGTCCGGCAATATCTCGACGACAATCTGTACGAGCAGCACAACATTCAGAGCCTCTGCCGCCAATTCACCATCAACCGCGAGAAGCTACAGCTCGGCTTCAACCAGTTGGTTCACTCCACTGTCCACGCATATATCATTCGCCAGCGCCTCGAACGGGCCGCCCAACGCCTGATCGAATCCGACGATTCCATCAAAGCCATCGCCCTCGAAAGCGGCTACAAGAAGCAGCGCAGCTTTAATAAGACCTTCAAAACCATTTACCGTCTGACGCCGGCTAGCTACCGGCGTGTGCATCAACCTACCAAGGAACCTATGACTTAGTAGAATTTATTTTATCCGTCCATGCTTGACGAAACGGTATGACACGCTGATCATCCAGTACCGGCCAATCACATTGCTGGCTGTCTGACTAACCGTATTCCCCGAGATCGACCGCCCGATCCCGACATTCTGGCCCAGGATATCGTTGACCCGCCATTTTACGACGAGCCGGTTTTGTAGGAGATTCTTACAGACAAAGGCATTCCAGAAAAAGGTCCAGTTTTTGCCGGTGAAGGTGCTGGTCTTCTCCTGCCAGCTATAATTGCCGGTCGTATTCAGTTCGAGTCCCCGGATTGGGAACCAGCTCAGCTCGAAACTGTGGCTTTGCGTCCAGAAGTGGGAGGAAAGGCTCGGATTGACCGAGCTCACGTTGGAGCTGTAATTGGCATTTGCGCCAATCCGGATACTGAACTTATCAGCGACATATTTTCCAATGGATATTCCGCCGCCAGCATTAAGGTTATCGTTGTTGCTCAGGTTATCGCCCACATAGTTCACGCTCCGTCCAAAAGAAAGGTTGAGGTTCCCGCCGAATTCGATCCCCGAACCCTTGAATTTGTGATTCATGCCCAGGGAAAGCCCACCATTTTCGGACCCGCTGACATTTACGGGCTGGCTGATCTGCCGGCCCTGGCCGTCGGTATAGACGCGGGTGCTAATCGAGTTCGTTGTATAGCCGAAATGCAGGCCGATGTTGAAGAAGATGGGCTTGACCATGTTGAAGCCAAGGCCAAAGTTTTGCGAAAAACTCGAGTGCAGGTTCGGGTTGCCCAACGTGATATAAAGGGGGCTGTTGTTGTTTTGCACCGGCTGTAGCTGCGTGATCGACGGCTGCTGGGTATTGGCCGAATAGTTAAACCAGATCCCTTGCTCCTTATTGATGGCAAAGTGGGCGTCGACCCGGGGATTCAGGGTAGTATGCTGATACCTCAGGGTGGAATCCGTCTGCACATTCTCCTGGAGGTTGGAATACCGTTGGATATCGCCGCCAAGCGAATAAGTGAGCGGGTGGCCAGTTCCCTGGAGATTGATCGTTGCGGTCTGGCTTAGCACATTATTCCGATATTGGTTGCTTAGACTGTCGATTAGGTCCTGGTATTTGCCGCCACCCTTGCCGTAGGTCGATTGCTGCGTCTCGCTTTGGTTGAAATTGACGGTGTACCGGACGGCCAGCACGGTATTCTTCCACAGTGGCTCTGTGTAGTTTAGGTTTCCGTTGAAATTACGGTTGGAAGAAGTAATGACCTTTCGCTGATCCGTGGTATCGATGTTCAGCAAGGTGCCGTTGGGCTGATAGAAATTGTTGAGGACATACAGATAGCCGCTGCTTATATTGGATTGACTGGACATGCCGGCAGTCAGCGAAAAATTCCGGGCTTTTTTCTTTCGCGCACGAATCCGCCACATCACTGTACCATTGAACTGATCATTGCTGATAATACTCCGAATGTTGGTCTGACTGCTGTTCACCTGAGTGTCGTTGAAAGAGCTGCTGCCGGTGGACACATATTGATTATTTCCTGCTTCCTTTGAACCCCCGGTCGAAAACCGAAAAGCCTGGACGGAATCAGGGCGATAGTCATAGTCCGCATTCAGCCGTTGTTGATTGCTGAAATTGACGGAGCGGTTATTTTGCGATTGGGCATAGACGGTATCAGGCAAGGTCTGTTGGGTGATGCTGGTCGAGTAAGGCCGCGTGCTCATAAAGCCAAAGGATCCATTTCCGGAAACATGGTCCTCGTTCCCGTTCCATTTGTCGGCATAATGGGTTCCTGCCCCTTCGACCTGCGGGATACCGCCGCCGGCGGAAGCGCCCAGCGCATCCCCTGGACCGCCACCAATCGACAACCCGGCGCCTTCACCGCTAAAACCAGTGTTACCATTGTTGGCAGTCATCGCCAGCGCCGCCAATTGCCGCGGCCCGCGAAAGACGCCGAGCATCCCGTTGACATTCTCGTAGCCGTCCGGTCCAGCACCCACCTCCCCCTTAACAAAGTATCCCTTCTTCGCGTCATCTTTCAACACCAGGTTAACCGTCTTTGTCCGCTGGCCGTCATCGACCCCCGTGAATTCCGCCTGGCTGCTCTTTTTGTCCAGGAATTGGATCTTGGCGATCATATCAGCATTGAAATTCTTCGTGACAATAGTAGGATCGCCCCCAAAGAAGTCCTCACCGTCAACCAGCAGGTGTTGCACAGCGACGCCATTTATGGTGATATTTCCGTTCTGGTCAACCTGTACCCCCGGCAAACGTTTCAATAGTTCCTCAACCGAAGCATTCACATTCATTTTCACATTGGCCGTATTATACTCCAACGTGTCTCCCCGGATATGCATGGGCGGATTCTTTGCAGTCACGACGACAGCTGTCAGGCTGTCTGATTTGGGCTGCAAGTAAATGGAACCAAGTTCCGTCAGGGAATCCGCCTTGATCACAATCCGGGCTAAGTAGTCGTCATAGCCTGGATGGCTGGTGAGCAACAGATAATTTCCCGGAGCGAACCCTCGAACGACCCAACTCCCATCCTTCCTGGTCCGGGTAAATCGAACGAGCGAAGAATCCATGTCCAGAATCGCCACGACGACCAGGGGGCATCCCCGGTCCAGCGTACTATCCTGTATCCGGCCTTGTACGCCGCCCTTTCGCTCCTGTGCCAGCCCCCGGTTAAAGCCGGCGACAGCGCAAAGAAAGGTAATGACCCACCTTGATATAGGATAAGATAATAGGCGCGGAAATCGCATTTTTTCGGAAACGTCCCAGCAAAATATTCATTTTTACTGCAATGTTAATGCGGAACAAATTCATTATACTTTCATCCCATTTGGAAATAGTGATCTGTCTACCTTCAACAAGGAAATTCAACAAACCTTATCAAACCATCCGCCGCCATGTTCTCGTTTCGTTCCAAGATCGATCCTTTCTCGACCTTTACGATCAACCTGGGACCGCTGTATTTGGAGCGGGTTTTTGACAGCCTACTGACCAGGGGGGGCGTTAAGGGGTTGGTCCAGATGAATGGCGCAGAACGGTATGCACTCTACATGGACTATCTCAAGTCGAAAATCAACGTCCACAACCACACACAATACGCGGTCACCCAATTCTATAAGGGGTATTTTGATCAGCAGCTGGCCACCCATTCTATTGGCAGCGAAACGGTCCGACATTTCCAGGAAAAGGCCCTTTGTTATTACCACAATTACCTCGAGCTCGCCAAGCGCGACGACGAAAGCCGCTTTTATGCCCAATGGCAGACCGGCGTGCTTCAGGACACCCTCAATTTCGCCTGGCAGACTGTAGAGGAATCCCTACAAAAGGCGGCTGCTATTGACCCGATGCGCGGAGAACCGATCAAAAAGATCGTCGAACACCATATCGGAACCCGCGAATGGAAAAAGGCCTATCCTCGCAGCAAGGAGGCACTAGAGAAATATTTTGACAAGAATCCGGTCGCACATCGGCGGTGGTTCGTGGACTTCGAGGCTTACAATTGGTCCGTCCTCGCCCGTCATCATACAATATGCCTCTTTTTGGGCTATGTCCGGGAAGCGGAAGAAGCGAATATCCAGAAGAAATTTTTCGTCGCGTCATAACACAATCACCCATGGAAAAGCTCCTCCAGAAACAATCGCCGTCGTCCGTCAGCTTCAAGGATTATGTCTTTACCGAAAACAAGATCTACCTATTGATAATTGCGGGAATTATGTTGCTCGAATTCGTGATTTTCAAGATTCTCTATCCATTCCCCGATTTCTTCAGCGACAGTTACAGCTATATCCGGGCCGCCTATTTCCATTTCGACGTCAATATCTGGCCGATAGGGTACTCGCGGTTCCTGGCGCTTTTTCATCACTGGGTCAGTCATTCCGGTTCGGCGTTGATCACTTTCCAGTACCTGGCTTGGTGTTGCTCCGCCCTGTACTTCTATTTCACGGTCACCTATTTCTACCCGACAGGCAAGAATACACGTATCTTCTTAAACCTGTTCCTATTTTTCAATCCTCTGATCTTCTACACGACCAACTATGTCACCAGTGACATCCTGTTTATCAGCATGAGCACAGTATGGCTAACCCTCCTGCTTTGGATCCTCAACAGGCCTGCGCTCTCCCAGGTGCTGGTCCAGGCCCTGCTGACGTTCGTGCTCTTCTCATTCCGGTACAACGCTATGATCTATCCCCTAATCGCCGCCGGCGTAATTCTAATGTCCACGCTAAAACCTTGGGTAAAAGCCATCGGCGTAGTTGCGGCCCCGGTCCTAATTATCCCATTTATTCTCTGGTCGGCCCAGGCTGCTCGAGTTATGACCGGCGCCGCCCAGTTCCCGCCTATTCTTGGGGGCTGGCAATGGGGAAACAATGCCTTGTATTTCCGTGGGTTCATTCAAGAAGATAGCGCCATCTTCCCCACCCCCCAAACCCGCGAATTGGATGGGATCGCCCGACGCTTTTTCAGCCTGCCCTATCGCCCGCAGGATCTGCTGGCGCATGAGGTTGCCAACTTCTTTATCCGTCACCCGGAAGCGCCGTTGAAGCAGTATATGGCCCGGCATTATCAACCCAGGAATGATTACGAATCGGTCGCCGCCTGGGGCAAATCAGCTGTGGTGTTCGACCAATACGGTAAATTCCTGATCAAACGGCACCCGCTGGCCTTCACCCGCTATTATCTCTTAGTCAACAGCAAAAATTATTTCATTCCACCGCTGGAGAAGTTGGAGATCTATAATCTGGGTGAAGATGCCATATGGCCGGAAGCCCAAGAGTGGTTCGAATACGCCAGTCCGAAAATCTGGTGCATCTCCAAGCAACTGCAGGGAACGGTGCTGGCGCTGTTCCCGGTTCTCTTCCTGGTGCTGAATATCTATTTTGCGATCGGGCTATGGTTATTCATCCGTCGCGACGGATTCAAGAAAACCAGCCGGGTCGTCCAATACACTATTGGAACAATCACTGCTTTTCTCCTCTTAAATGCAGGTTTTAGCATCTTCGCAAATATCATTGTTATCCGCTATGAGATCTTCCCGATGCTGGTATTTGTCGCTTCTGCCATGTTGCTTACAGACTTCGTGGAACTATTGTCGCCAAAGCCTGTGCACGCCAACTCTATTCCAAATCAAAGATTCGTAAAAACATCTCCAAATGGCTGAAGAAGGCAGTCTCAGAGACTTCATTCTCCGCAAAAACCGTGAGGTCCTACTTTGCGCTATTGGAATCCTAGTTATTCAATTTACAGTCATTAAATTCCTTTACCCCTCTGCCAATCTAATGCCCGACAGCCATTACTACGTTGAAGCCGCTATGAATAATATGGAACTATGTGCATGGCCGATTGGATACTCAAAGTTTCTTGAATGGGTGCACATTTTTGTTCACCGAGATTGGGCCGTTGTTTCTCTTCAGTATTTTTTTTTGGAATCAGCGGTTCTCTATTTCTATTTTTCAATAAAATATCTCTTAAGCCCCGGGAAATGGGTCAGTCGCTTAGTCTTGCTATCTCTTTTGATGAACCCATTTATTCTATGCATGAGCAACTATATTCTTTCAGACAGTCTATTTGCAG
>DATMLR010000315.1:0-6521 GCA_035570015.1 Puia sp. | reverse complement strand
CCCGCGTCGCGGCGGCAATGCCACCCGCCCCATGGGCGACTTCGACGCCGCCTTCGGCGGCTGGCAGATCGACGGCGAGCCCTACACCCAAAAGGATGGCTCGGAATTCCAATGGTTCCGCTCGCGCATGCTCGGCGGCCGCACCAACCACTGGGCGCGCATCTCCCTCCGCATGGGTCCTCGGGATTTCAAATGCCGCACCGCCTATGGCGTCGGCGACGACTGGCCCATTACTTATGAAGAGATCCGCCCCTATTATGATAAAGTCGACCGCCTGATCGGCGTATACGGGTCAACGGAAGGGCTCCCTAACGACCCCGATGGTATCTTCCTCCCCCCGCCCCCACCCCGCCTTGGCGAGCACTTCGTCAAAAAGGCCGCCACCGGTCTCGGGATCAAGGTAATCGCCGGCCGCGGCTCCGTTCTCACTGCACCGTTACCCGGCAACAAGGAGCGCCAAGCCTGCTTCTATTGCGGCCAGTGCAACCGGAGCTGCAAGATTTACGGCGATTTTTCCTCTTCCTCTTGTCTCGTCATCCCCGCCATCAAGACCGGCAATCTAACGGTAACGACGGGCGCAATCGTCCGCGAGATTCTGACCGGCGATGACGGGCTGGCCAGCGGCGTCTCATATATCAGTACGGACGACGGCCAGGAATATCAGATCAAAGCAAATTCCGTCATCCTGGCCGCCAGCACCTGCGAATCAGCCCGCATCCTGCTCAACTCAAAGTCCGCAAAACATCCCAACGGTCTCGCCAACGGCAGCAACGCCGTCGGGAAATACTTACACGATTCGACCCAGGGTGGCGGAGCAACCATGCTTCCGCAACTACTCGACCGCCCGCGCTTTAATGAAGACGGCGTCGGCAGCCTACATCTTTACGCACCCTGGTGGCTCGACGGCAAAAAACAGGATTTTGCCCGCGGATATCACCTCGAGATCTTCGGCGGCATGTGGATGCCGTCCTATGGCGGCTATTTTGGATTTGAAGGTTCAATCGTCCCTTACCTCAATGGCTACCTCCCCGGCCGCGACGGCAAGATGAAGCCGGGCGGAGGTTTTGGCGCCTCGCTTAAAGATGACTATCGGAGATTTTATGGCACCATGGCCGGCGTTGGCTGTCACGGCGCATCCACCGCCCGGGAAGATAATTACTGCGAGATAGACCCAACCGTTGTTGACAAATATGGTATTCCCGTGCTCCGTTTCCGCTATAAGTGGACGGCCGATGATGTCGCACAAGCCAAGCACATGCAAGAGACCTCCCAGGCCGTCGTCAAGGCGATGGGCGGAATCTCCCTGGTGCCACCGCAAGGTCCCGGGACCAACTACGGCCTCGACAAACCAGGTAAAGGTATCCATGAAGTGGGTACGGTGCGGATGGGCGACGATCCGAAAAAGGCGCCGCTTAACAAATGGGGACAAGCCAACGATTGTAAGAACCTTTTTGTCGCCGACGGCTCCGTCTTTACCCAACAGTCGGAGAAAAACCCGACGTGGACAATACTCGCACTCTCTATGCGCACCGCGGAATACATCCTCGACCAACGTAAAAAACAAAATTTATGAACAGAAGAGAAACCCTCAAAACGCTCGGGGCGATTTCGGCAGGCGCTGTTCTGGGAGGTTGCACCACTCAACCCGATTCGACCGCCGCAGGCGCCTCCCCCACCCCCACCATCGATCCTACCGGCCGCCAGGACTTCGAAACCGTCCGGGACAAGTCGCTATACGCCCAGACCTATTTCGACTCACACGAGAAAGCGACCATCACTGTCCTGGCCGACATCATCATCCCCAGGGACGATCACAGCGGAAGTGCCACCGATGCCGGTGTCCCCGATTTTATCGAATTCATCGTCAAGGATGAACCGCAGCATGCCTTGCCCATGCGCGGCGGCCTCCGCTGGCTGGATATGGAATGTCTCGATCGGTTCGGGAAGGATTTTGTCAGCTGTACGCCCCAGCAGCAACTGGCCGTCGTGTCCGACATCGCCTACCCTGCTCAGGCCAAACCCGCGATGCAGCCGGGCGTGAGCTTCTTCAACAAGATGAGGGACCTGACCGCCATCGGATTTTATACTAGCAAAATTGGGATCGCGGATCTGGGCTATAAAGGGAATACCCCAGGCAAATGGGAAGGCGTGCCGAAGGACGTGTTGAAGAAATATGGGCTAGAGGATTGAGATAATTGGCCGCCACCCCAGCAGGACCTTCGCCCCTTTTGGCAGAAGCGGATCGAACCGATCCGGCGTCAGCGCAATCACCAGCCAGACCAGGAAAGGGAATTGCATAAAGATCAGTGTCCCACCCCACACTTCCAAAGGAAGCCGTCCCATGCGCAGCAGCCATAGCAGGGCAAAGGCGATGAATGGCCCGACCAGGACAACAAAAAGCCCGCAAAGGAACCAGCTCCGGGATAGCAGCAGCCAAGGCCGCCGGTGCCGCAGCAGGAACCTCGTCTCAGTCTCGATTTCGGCCAGCTCTTCCCGATAGAAGGAAAGGATCGCCGACCGGTAATAAACATAGAAGTCATCCCCTTCCGCGAGGTCTCTTTCCGCAAGGATACAGATGTGGTCGAGCAGATTCTGCTGCAGGTCCGGCGTCTTGATGCCATTCGCATCGAGATCGCGCAACACAAAATCGATATGCTGATCGTTGATCGGGAACATCTATGCTGTTTTGGGCTGAATATCGAGCAGCAACGCCATCGTTTGCATAAAGGCCGACAACTCCTTCACCCGCTCGCGTGTTGCCGCCTTCCCCGCCGGGCTCAGGCTATAATATTTCCGCATCCGTTTTCCGATATATTCCACCTCCGTCGTCACCAGCCCATCTGCTTCCATCGCGTGTAAAGTCGGATAAAGCGCCCCTTCGGTGATCTGGATCCTATCTCCGCTCACCTCCCTGACCCGCTGCGTGATCTCATATCCGTACATTTTTTTATTGTCGGCCAGCAGCTTCAGCAGGATCGTTTTGAGCGTCCCCTTTATAAGTTCGGATGAATAGACCATAGGCGAATATACGGGCTTTTGAGCGTCAGCAGCAAACCCGAGCCCCAGGGCACTACCTTCGGATGAAGAAAAAAAATCAGCAGGAAGAGCTCCGGGATTCCACCGTACACGAGGATATCTCCCCAAAGACCAATCAGATTATCTACCCGGGCGTCCGCCCGCAAATACCTTACCGGGACGGGATCGCCTTCTCTATAGCCCAACCCCGGAGGCCCGGTTAACCAGACCCGAGTTCCCCCGACCTCGTAATACAGGTTGGAGTAAGTGAGTGGAATCTGTTCTCCCGCAGTGCCCCGGCCTTCGAACCCCATTACGCCAATCGTCTTCCGGGATCGAGCGATCCAGATCAGCCGGGGCGTGACAAGGGGTGTTGTCAAACTCAAGAACAGGATCAGGAAAAAAGGGATCTTGCCGATGACCATGGCTGTTCATATGCATGGTTTAAATGCATAGAACAAATATACATATATTTCTTATGTATTATAACCCCCTGGTCTTCGCCTATACGATCTCCGTGTGGGGCTTTTCCAGCCGGGAACCGGCCTGGTAAACAAAGGAGACAAAAGAAACAAAGGAGACGGCGATCAGCGCGTAAGCCGGAATATATTCAGCGGCGATGTAAAATTGTGCACTGAAGAAAGATGCAAGAGCGACGATGGGCAGCAGCGAAAGAGTGATGATCGTTTTCATGACAATAGTGATTTACAGAAGTAAGCACGAAAGATTTTATGGACCGGGAAAAATGGAATTAAGCCTTCCTCCTAAGGAAAAACAACAGGTCATTCGACTTGATCCAGAAAGTAAGCGAAACCACGGAGGCAAGTACGAGTGAGTAAGCGAAGAATAGCTGATCCTGCAGGTAGAGGTTTACACTCAGGATGTAGATGCTGACAATGGTAATTAGGGATACCAGGCTGATTAACGTTTTCATTGGGTGGTACATTTAGTTTTAAAAGACTATGATGAATAGTGAAACCGCGTGATCTTGGGTAGATCAATAGTCTATTGGAATGAGGAATTCCAAAGGATATAAAATACTAAATGCTGAATTGGTTAATCGAGGGAGATTGGGTACGAAGGGTTAGTAGAGTGAGCAGTGAACCTGATTCAAAAGTATAGCCGAAAGTTGATATTTGCAAGCCTTTTTGGGGATTTTTTTTACCCATTATCCATGAAAACTCTTGTATCTTGCTCACATGCTGTCCATTAAGAAATTCCCTACCTGGTGGCTGCTGCTTGCCACCGGTATCATCTTCTTCAGCGTCGGTGTCCTTGCCTTTGTAGATCCGCTGAGCGGTTACCTCAAGCTGGTGAAATTCACGGGAATCGCCCTCCTTTTGAACGGCGCCATCCTCCTGACCATCGTGATCGTCAATACCAAATATCCGGGGGAGAAGAATTGGATGCAGGCCGAAAGCATCGTCCACCTCTTCTTCGGCATCCTCTTCCTTCTCAATCCGCTGCTGGCTTTTATCGCCCTGCCCTATTTCATCGGCTCCTGGATGCTGGTTGTCGGCGTCTTCAAGACCTTCGCCTCCATTTCTCTCCGTCGGTTCATCCGCGGCTGGCTGCTGATCCTTCTGGCAGGCGTGATCTTTATTCTTTTTGGGCTGCTGCTGCTCTTTATTCCCCTGCCCAAGGCCGATGACATTACCATCCTCCTGGGCATTTTCGGCGTCATTATGGGCTCCCTATATATCGTCGATTCCTACCGGTACCGGAAGATGAAGGACACGCTCGATATGATGTTATGACCCCGGCCGGGGATCACTCCATCCGAACCCCGGGCCCGGCCCGGCATGATATCTGATGTGATAAGTCATATTTTTGATCTCTAATCACCAAAAGGATAGGCTTATGCGCAGACTGATCTTTTCCCTTGCCCTTTTTGGAGGCCTCACGATGACCCTGCGGGCCCAGGACTCTCTTCGCAAGAATGACTCCGCCCGCCTCCCGGGAAAATCCAGAGCGGTCCGTGACAGAAAGAAGTATGAGCACCGGAAATTCGACTCCACCCTTTTTATGGAGAACGCCGCCGCCACCCGCAGCGATTACCTGGAGTCGGTAGAGAAGGTATACCTGCTCCTGGACGAAGTGCCCGTCACCCTGGGGACTCTGACGGAACTGGATGATCTCCAGACCCGGCTGACACAAGAGCAATCCGCGCTGGCGCTGCTCAAAAGCCGGCTATCGCAAAGCGAAAAGACCTTCAATATCCGCAACCTCCAGATGTTCAACACCCTGCTGGATGAGTTCCACCGCAACGAGACAGACTACAGCCATCGGATCACTGCTTACGACAATAAGGTGGATACGGTGCAAAAGCAGATCGCCGGCCTGAAGAAGGACACCCTGATGCTCCATATCTTCCGCGATACCGCTCTAAGGGCCGCCTTCAGCAACCAGTTGGATTCGCTTCGCGAGAAATGGCGGTTGGCGGACAGCCTGATCAAGACCAACTCTACGTTTATCAACGACCTCAAAGCACTTTCATCTGAAAATACCATTGCCATCGAAGAGCTGGCTACTAAGGTAGACAACGAGCTGAAAGCCGTCGGCGGCCGCGCTTTCGGTAAGGAGCGGCCCTATCTCTGGGAACCCACGATCGCCTCCCCTCCCACCCCGACCAACACCGGATTCGCCAATTCCGTCAGCTCCGAGCAAAAGCTGGTGAAGTATTATTTTTCCAATACCCGGAACAAACGATTCTGGCTGCTCCTGACCGGCCTCGCCTTCTTCTATTGGGTCTTTTTTAATTTTCAGTCTCTCCGCCGGTTGAACGCGCTCAACGTCCTGGATGAGTTCCATTTCCTCTTCCTCCGCCCGTGGCCCTTTGCCGCGACATTCGTTTTCCTGCTCAGCCTGGCGCCGCTTTTCGATATCCATGCCCCTGCCATCTATATTGAATCGACCCAGTTCCTGCTGATGGTGGTGCTCTCGGTGATCTTCTACCGTCTCCTGCCAAAAGACCTTTTCCGCGGCTGGTGCATCTTCCTCCTGCTGTTCCTGCTAATGCCGCTTATCCGCATCCTCGGGGTTCCCGCCCATCTGGAGCGCTGGGCCGATCTTGTACAGTCCACAGCATCCACTGCGCTCGGCATCTTTGGTCTGGTCATCCGCAAACGCTGGATACCGGGCCCGGAGAAAAGATTTACCGGCGCCCGGGCGAATTTCATTATCAGCGCCGTCGCCTTGTACATTCTGCTCAACCTCGCGTCAATCGTTTGCAATTTCGCCGGCCGCGTCACCCTGTCGCAGATCTTTGGCGATACCGCCGTCTATTCGCTGGCCCACATTGTCAGCCTCACCGTATTCGTGCGGATCGTGGTAGAATGCTTCCTGCTCCAAATTCAAAGCAGCCGCGTCCGAAAAAAATACCCTGTCCATTTCGATTTTAGCCAAATCGCCCGTCCGGTCACCCGCGGCACGGCCCTCCTCGCCATCCTGCTCTGGCTCATCGTATTTGCCACCAACCTCAACCTGTTCGACACCATAAATGACTG
>DATMLR010000314.1:0-5416 GCA_035570015.1 Puia sp. | reverse complement strand
TTCCCGCCGTACTCAATTGACGTACGGTACCAGTCGCGATCGACTTTACACAAAGATTATGTTGATCGGCATAAGCCACCCATTTCCCGTCCGGCGACTTCTCTTCGAATGGATTCTCCAACTTTGCCGGCCTGATGGTCAGGGTGTCAGCCGACAATACAGGGTGGAGTGAATGGTCAGCCTTTAACCATTTACGGTAGACCTTGCCTTCCTTGCTTTGCGTGACATACCAAAACCCCGAGCTATCCGCAAACCAATTGACATGGAGCGAAAGATTATAAGCTTTCTTATTGTTGACGTTTTGCCAAAGAAAAGTAACCGCCCGTGCATAATCCTGCTTTGTCAGGGGCTGCGCCTCCATATGAAGGAAAAAGAGAGCAGCAAGTGCCAACGCGCCTACCCTTTTCATAAATTCAACATATTTAGACCATACTAAATATATGAACTTTTGAATATCGGGACTTTTATGTATTTTGAACCCATTCTAAACCACCATAACCATGCCCCGTCAACCATTTAACTTCCTTTGTGCCTTCGTTTTATGCGTAATATTCTCCGCCTGCGGCAAGACGGGTTCAAAACCCGGAAATTCAAACCCGCCTCCCCCTCTAACACTCGGAACGATGAATATCAATTTGACCTATCCTGGTTCGGGAACACAATACGAGTTGATTGTCAGCGAGCCCGGAGGCACCGTACTATTGGACACGCTGACGGTTGCCGGCGAGGCCGTGATTGCCGCCCTCAAGACCAATGATACCCTCGTGGACGTCACGGCGGTTGTGCCAGGGAGCGGGGCTAATTACGCGATCACTTGCATTAAAAGCGTCAACGCCTCCAGAATGACGGTACTCTCCTTCACCTACAACTACACCATCGCGTCTGGTCTGAAAACCCCGGCGACCACCCCGGCGTCAATTTACTACGAGAATATTCCTTCCAATATTCTTTCCTCTGGTGAGTTTCTTTTTACAAATTTTCCCTGGAATGATTTTAACGATGCGGAGACCAACCCGGCGGCCAATTCTATCTTTATCAAATACGGTGATTACGTTGGCAACTATGCCTATTTTCTGCTTCCGTCCGCAGGGCTCTATAGCCTTCACATGCAGGTGAACGCTGCGGATACCGTCGATTGCACCCACATGGATTCCGCCATTTTACTGACCTTCAACCGACCCCAACCATTTACCCTCAACTCGCTTTATTCCACATTCATCGGCATCCCCGATACCACCGATTTAACCAGGATCATTTCATTTACCGATATTTCCACCGCACCTCCGAGCAGGCCCGGCGTCGACTTTGAGTATCCCAACATCCCGGTCCAGAAATACGAGTTAAACACCTTCGGCACCAACGCCGGCAACGACGCAATCTTCTATTATTGCTATGCTGACAGTATCCCTCCCACCATCCCTATTTTCCAGGAATCCGATTTTTCCATATCCTCCACACAAAACAATAACTTCAGCGTATCCTTCCCCGGCGCCCAGCCTACTTACTACGCCACCAGCTGGCACGACAGCGCCATCAGCATGATGATCTATGCCCCCGCAGACAGCGGCACGCAGCATCCCCTGACCTTGCTGGCAAATCAGAACCCCAGGCTGCTCAAAGGCGCCAACTTCAACCCATTAACCCTAACGAACTTCTCTATTAGCAATTTCAATGGGATGTCCTACGGCCCCTGGCTCACCTACATTACGAATCTGGCTGCCGCCAAATCGAAGCTGGTTTCTTTCAACTCCGGCTTGGAAAAAACCTTTCCATGATCCCCGAGCCGACCTCTAAGGCTCCCAAAACAATTTCGCCGACACCACATCCTGTCCCCCCGGGAGGTTCTTAGTCGCCGCCGCCCAGTTGATCGGATTTGAACTCACTTCATTGATCGGGTAATAAAGCCGCAAAGGAAAATTAGACACTTCCCCAACCGGCGGGCTGACGACATCAATATCGGGATAACCCAGCCGCCGGATCAACGTCCATGATTCCCAGTTTCGGTTATAATCGGCGATCCATGCCTGGTAACCTATTTTTTGTCTCCACGTACCCGTTGCCGTAGCATAGTTCACCGACGGCTGGGCAAGATAAGTAGTTGCATCTCCGGCATTATTGTCGCCCCAAAACTGTATGGACGCCGTGATCGCATTGTTATAATAAGTAGCCGCCGGTCCCGCGATAAACCCGCGCTCTGCCGCCTCCGCCAGATAAAACTGAACCTCCGTATAATCAAGCAGGTCGCCAGGCAAAGCAGGCGTATACAAGGCGGGCCCAAAATCCGAAAATAACCCATACCCATTCCCCTGTCCCGGATTCCCGCCGGAATATTCTCCATTAAACTGCGTAAAATAATACGGAAGCCTCGGGTCATTCCACCCGACCATCGTACTCACCAACAGGTTCGCGGGCACGAAATCATGTCTCCCGCTATACGCGATCGACTGCCAGATCGGGTTGGAATTCGTCGGCGACGCCGGATCATAAGAAAAGACCGCATTATCGCTGTTGGATTGGAAGACACCCGTCGTTATTGCTTCATTTACTTTCGCGTTGGCGGTGGTGGGATCCACGTCCGCCAGGAGCATGGCCATCCTTAGTTTCAGACTTGCCGCAAATTTTACCCATTGCGCAATATTTCCTCCGTATATCAGGTCGTTGCTTCCCATGGCGCTTTCATTCACATTCAATCCCGCAATACAGGTATCGATCCGCATCAACAAGTCAGTATAAATCGTCGCGGCATCATCGTATTTCGGGAAAGGAATGGTCGTTTTCTCCGCCTGCGTGTAGGGTACGTCGCCAAAAGTGGCAACAAGCTCGCCATAGGAATAAACCTCCAACAGATCGGCAATATCCAGGTCATTTCGAAGCGCACCCGCCGTCCCCTGGAAGTTCACCGGAAAGGCCGCCTTGGCCTGCTCAATGTTGTGGATGACGTTTACATACATGCTGTTCCACCACCCATCGGGACAATCATATACCGCAAAATCGTAGATCGCTTCGTATACATAGGAATTTTCGGTCCACTCCTGCGAAACGACCCTGAACGGTGCTACGGCAATGTTTGTAGTCGTATTGTTATCCGAGAAACTTTTCTCCACCTGCGTAAAAAGCGCTGTCGGAAGCGCAGTCGTTGAACTTTTGGGGTTGACATTCAACGAATTCAGCGGTTTTGTGCAACCGGACGCAACAAGTACCGCCCCCGCCAAAATCAAAATAATATTTTTCATCTTTAACGATTTTAAAATTTAACCTTGACGATAAAGCTCACATTCCGGACAGTGGGATAAGCTCCGTTTTGGAAACCAACCGATGAATTTCCCGCAGCCTGACCTTGTTCCGGATCGGCATACGGCAAATCCTTGTGAAGGATCCACAGATTCCGGCCGGACACGGAAAGATCTATCCCCTGTATGGTCCCCAACCGCTCGATCGCTCTCTTCGGTATAGACCAGGAGATAGCTGCTTCGCGCAACTTCACATAGCTGGCACTGTACACAAATTGCCGGTTGGCCTCCCCATTCCCGATAGACCCGAATGACCAGGCGCCGAAATCAAGATTCGATTCGTCAATCCTCACCGTATTGGGTTTTCCATCCGGTGCCAGCGCTTTTAAGATGATCCCTCCACCCTGACTTAAAGGAGAACGAACCGGATTCCCCAGATCATTATACCCCGCCGTCCTCGGATACAACCCCGAGAAGGACCCATAGTCCATGTCCAGCGAATACACATCACCACCCTGATGGATATCGATGAGGAAGCTTACCGTGAACCCTTTGTACGTAAAGCTGTTGTTGATGCCCGCAATCCAGTCAGGTGCAACACTGCCGATATCCGACCGGGTATTCGCGGCGATCATATAGTGCCCCGTGGTATCCACTTCCTTTTGCCCGTTCATATAGACATAATCCGTTCCCCGGATAATTCCATAGGACCTTCCAACTTCCGCCACGACTTGTATGGAGTTTTGATATGCCCCGACCACGAAGGAAGGCTGCCCGCCATAGAGCGACAAAACCTTATTGACATTCTTGCTCCAGTTAACCATCATATTCCAGGAAAATTCTCTCGTTTTAACCGGTGTAAGCCGGAGCGTGGCCTCGACTCCCTGGTTTTGAACCGAACCGCCATTTACACTAAACGCGGTAAAGCCCGTAGCCGTCGAAACACTGATCGGCAGGATCTGGTTGCTCTGGACCGAATGATAATAATCCGCCGTAAAGCCTATCCGGTTTTGGAGAAATTCCGTCTCCAAACCTATTTCGTAGGTCTTGTTCTTTTCGGGCACCAACACCTGGTTGTTGTTTTGGGTAGAACTGCTCATCACCGCCTGGCCATTGATCGGCGTTCCGATGTTATAGGTATTGTAGACATCATAATAAGGAGCATCTCCGCCAACCTGCGCATAGTTAGCCCACACCTTGCCATACGAAAGCCACCCTGCCGTTTCCGGCAGCAGCTTCGAGAAAATAAAATTGGCCGATACCGACGGATAGTAATAGGTATTGTTGGCTGCAGGTAACGTAGACGACTGATCTCTGCGTATGCTCCCATCCAGGGTGATCATATCTTTCACCGAAAGCGTTACCCCGCCGAAAACACTGTTGATCTCTTTCCGGAAATCCGACTCGGTCGGTGCGTTGGGCGCCTTTGCCGAATTAGACAACGACCAGAAACCCGGTAAGATAAGCCCCCCATTGGTTGCCGCGAAAATGGATGGGATATTGTCCTTTTGCACATTTCCGCCGGCCAGCGCTTTCAGGTTGAGGCTGTTCCCGATATTTTTGGAAAAGTTCAACAGCAGATTGAAGTTGGTTTCGTTGAACGACGAATTTTGCCTGGTATATTGAGAAGGCTCGACACTGCCGATATTAAACCGCTGCTCGATGATCTGGGTATAATAGTCATCGGTAACGGCCCCGGATAGATTCAGATAATCGGTAATTTCTATGTTCATTTTCGCATGCCCGGTATATCGCTGCCTGGAATCATTTTCATAGTTCTGATAAGCAAACCAATACAGGTTGTTGTGATAGGAAGGAAGCCCGATATTCCCGGCTTCATTGGTCGCATAGTCGGAAGGCGCCCAGTTCCAGGTAGCATTTGTCCCGCCGGAAGCGTAATAGTCATGCTTCTGAGCTTGTATATCCACATTCGTCGGCCACCACTGGCGAAAATCCGTCATCGGATTAGTAGTGGCGGTGTATTGGAACAAATACCTGTTCGTGGCCGATTCATTGACAAAATTGATCCCCCCGTCGAAAGTTACTTTCTCCGATGCCTTGTAGCTCGCCCCGAAATCAAATAGGTCCTTTTTAATATTGGAATTCGGAATAAAGCCCTTTTGATCATCCCGGGTATAGCCCAGCTTGAAATTTCCGGAATTCCCTCCGCCCTGCACCAGGATACT
>DATMLR010000313.1:0-7613 GCA_035570015.1 Puia sp. | reverse complement strand
TCCGCACACGTGGGTGGCGCGCCTTTTTCAATCGAACGGATCATGAAAATGGCAAAGACAGCCCAGGATTCTGCGCGGATACAACAGATGGCGGAGCGAATGAAGAACCGGCCCAAAACGGAGAATCTAACGGATAATTACCAACAATTGGCCGATGAAGCGGCCGAAGGCGGCTTAAGTTACCTGGTTTGCTCCAGCATCCCTGTAAGTACGATGGATGAGATAAAAACCGCCGTCGATGTGTTCAGCAAAGCGGGAGAAGCGTGCAAAAAGAACGGGGTTCAGTTCGCCTATCACAATCACATAACGGAATTTGACAATGTAGAAGGGACTCGCCCGTTCGATTATATTCTCGGTAATTGCGACAAGGACTTGGTGAAAATGGAGCTTGACCTGGCCTGGGCGACCAAAGCCAAGCAGGACCCCGTCGAATTATTCAAACTCCATCCCGGCCGGTATCCGTTATGGCATGTAAAGGATCTGGACAAAACAACGATGTCCCCTGCCGAGGTCGGTTCCGGTATCATCGATTTCAAACGTATTTTCCACAACGCAGGCAAATCAGGAATGAAGTATTTTTTTGTCGAACAGGATCAGGCACCGCAGCCATTGCAGAATATTGCCAATAGCTACAGCTATCTGCACAAGTTGATGCATGGATAGCAAAACGAGCTTAAAGGAGCTGGCGGGGTTTTTTGCCCGGCTCGGGTTTACCGCCTTCGGGGGGCCGGCGGCACATATCGCCTTGATGCAAAAGGAGGTGGTCGACCGGCGCGGCTGGATGGATCATCAGCATTTCCTGGATCTGGTGGGCGCGACCAACCTCATCCCCGGTCCTAACAGCACCGAGATGGCTATTCACATCGGCTACGAGCGCGGTGGCTGGAAAGGGTTGCTGGTCGGGGGCGCATGCTTTATTCTGCCCGCCGTGCTGATTTCCGGCGTGGTGGCTTGGTTGTATCAACGATATGGTCATTTGCCGGGCGTCGATGCCTGGGTATACGGGATCAAGGCGGCCATTATTCCCATCATTCTGGCGGCTGCGCTGGCACTGGCAAAACGGGCGGTCAAGACGATAACGCTTGGGATCGTTGGCATAATCGTTCTGACCGCCTGCCTCCTCGGATTGGATGAAATATATGCGATGTTCGGGGCAGGCCTCGTCACCCTGAGCCTTTATTCAGCTCGTCGGGCAACCAACCGGGTAAACGGTTTTTTCCCGATTTTTCTGATCTTTTTAAAAATAGGAGCCATCCTTTATGGAAGCGGCTATGTACTCTTCGCCTTCCTCGATAGGGAATTAGTGGCAAAGGGGCTTATCTCCCGGTCAGTACTTATGGATTCCATTGCGGTAGGGCAGTTCACGCCCGGCCCGGTGTTTTCGTCCGTGACTTTCATCGGCTGGCAAATGGGGGGCTGGCAGGCGGCGGCATGGGCAACGCTTGGCGTCTTCCTGCCTTCTTTTCTTCTGGTGGGACTGCTCAACCCACTGGTCCCGCGTATGCGGCGGTCCAAAATGTTCTCTTCCTTGCTGGACGGGGTAAATGTAGCATCCGTAGCCATTATCCTCGTCGTCTGCTGGACATTCGGCCGTTCAACCGTTACAGATTGGAAGACCGGATCGATCACGTTACTCAGCACGATAGTCGTGTTCGGATTTCCGAAGTTGAATACCGCACTGGTGGTGTTGGGAGGATCATTACTCGGATATGGTCTATCATTCATGTGAATATTATGAATTCTACTACCCGGATATTAGTGGCCAGCCTTGTCGGCACAACGATCGAGTTTTTTGATTTTTATATCTATGCCACGGCGGCTGTCCTCGTTTTCCCAAAATTATTCTTTCCGGCAAGCGATCCCTCCAACGCTACGTTGGAGTCGCTGGCAACCTTTGCACTGGCTTTTTTTGCCCGACCTTTAGGATCCGCCTTATTCGGACATTTTGGTGATCGGAAAGGCCGGAAAGCCACTCTCGTAGCGGCATTGATGACGATGGGGCCCTCGACGGTGGCAATCGGACTTTTGCCCGGCTACCGTTCGATCGGCGTCGCTGCGCCCGCTCTCCTGGCGCTTTTCCGTT
This sequence comes from Puia sp., assembly GCA_035570015.1. GTDB lineage: Bacteria > Bacteroidota > Bacteroidia > Chitinophagales > Chitinophagaceae > Puia. The sequence continues at coordinate 5,530 of DATMLR010000313.1, read as the reverse complement.
TTGGCCAGGGCCTTGGTCTGGGCGGCGAATGGGGTGGCGCCATCCTGCTGGCGACGGAGAACGCTCCGGCACACCGGAAGTCCTGGTATGGCATGTTCCCCCAGCTTGGTGCGCCGATCGGATTTATTTTTTCCAGCGGCACCTTCCTCATCTTGAACAATACGCTGACCAATCAGCAATTTATTGACTATGGCTGGCGGATTCCATTTATTGCAAGCGCCATCCTCGTTTGGGTGGGTCTGTATGTCCGGTTAAAGCTTACAGAAACGCCAGACTTTCTCAATATCGTCGCGAAGAACGAACGCGTACGCATCCCCGTGGCCGAAGTTTTCACCCGGCACAGCAGGGCGATTATCCTGGGCACGGCGGCGTCGATTACAACCTTTCTTTTGTTTTACCTGTTGACGGTTTTTACGTTGAGCTGGGGCACTTCGAAATTGAACTACCCCCGGGGCAGCTTTCTGATCATTCAATTGATCTCTATGCTGTTCTTTGGTGTGGGCATTCCGTTATCGGCGGCCCTGGCCGACCGCTTCAGCCGCCGCAGTATGTTGCTGTTGGCGACGGCAGGTATTTTTATTTTTGGGCTGGCCTTTTCTCCCTTCTTCAGCACCGGCAGCCTGGTAATAACCGGCGCCTTTTTGGCTGTAGGAATGTTCCTGATGGGATTGACCTATGGCCCGCTGGGGACGGCCCTGGCGGAGATATTCCCGGCAGCGGTTCGCTATACCGGTTCCTCCCTGGCGTTTACTTTGGCCGGGATCATCGGCGCATCGCTGACGCCTTATCTCGCCACCACCCTGTCAATCAGATTCGGACTTTCAGCGGTGGGGTATTATTTGTGCCTGGCGTCAATCATAACTTTTGTCGCCCTCCTGGGCTTCCGGTCTAAATGACCATCCGGTCCACAAACTCGTGTACGGGCGTATTGACCAATCGATCAAAATCGAGCGACCCTTCGAGAATGACCCGTTGCTGCTTTTCGGGGAACTTTCGGGCCAGGTTGACCCTGAACTTCTCCAGCAGCTTGGGAATCCCCTCTTCCCGCCGCCGCTTGTGGCCGATCGGGTATTCCACGACTACCTCCTCCAGCTTGCTGCCATCGGCAAATTCGACGGTTAGCGCATTGGCGATGGAGCGTTTTTCCGGATCGTGATAGTCTTTTGTAAATTGAGGATCTTCAACACACACGATTTTTTCGCGTAGCACGTCGATCCGGGGGTCTGCTGCAATATTATCTTCATAATCGGCAGCGGTGAGCCTTCCATACAGCAGGGGAACGGCCACCATATATTGGATACAATGATCCCTGTCCGCGGGGTTGTTGAGCGGTCCTTTTTTGTCGATGATCCGGATAGCCGCCTCATGCGTGCGAATGGTCAACTTTTTGATATCGGCGGCGGATTTGCCTATCTGTGCGAGCTTCCCATGGATCGTCATTGCTGCTTCTACGGCGGTCTGGGCATGAAATTCCGCGGGGTACGAGATCTTGAACAGCACATTTTCCATCACGTAGGAACCATATTCCCGCTGGAACTTGAAAGACTGCCCCTTGAACGAAACATCATAGAAACCCCAGGTTTTGGCAGTCAGCACGGAAGGATAGCCCATTTCGCCGGTCCTGGCGATCAGCGCTAGTCTCACGCCTCGCGAAGTAGCGTCACCCGCAGCCCAGGACTTGCGGCTGCCCGTATTGGGGGAATGGCGATAAGTGCGCAACGCCTGGCCGTCAACAAAGACAAGCGAAAGGACATTGATCAGCTCATCGTGCGAAAGCCCGATGAGCCGGCCGGCAACCGCAGCAGTCGCCAGCTTGACCAGCAGTACATGATCGAGCCCTACTCTGTTGAACGAATTTTCCAGCGCCAGTATCCCCTGGATCTCATGTGCGCGGATCATGCCGTCCAGCACATCTTTCATCGGCAGCGGAGGTTTGCCGGCAGCCACAGCTGTCCTGGAAAGCCAGTCAGCCGTAGCCAGAATGCCCCCCAGATTATCAGAAGGATGCCCCCATTCGGCTGCGAGCCAGGTGTCGTTGAAGTCGAGCCAGCGGACGATGGCGCCGATATTGAAAGCGGCTTGCACCGGATCAAGTTGAAAGGATGTTCCGGGAACCCGGGCGCCGTTCGGGACGATCGTTCCCGGGACGATCGGGCCTAGCAGCTTGGCACAAGCGGGATAAGTCAGCGCTTCGAAACCGCAGCCCAGCGTGTCCAGCAAACAATAGTGTGCTGTCTTCCAGGCAATGTTATTTTCGATAGAATAATGAAGTACATAATCCGCGATATCGACTAAGACCTTATCGGGTTGGGGTCGTTCATTCGAGGGGTGTGAAGACATGTTTATCGTTTTTCGATCGGGATGAATTCTCTGTTTTCGGGCCCGGTATAGTTAGCGCTCGGCCGGATAATTTTCCCGTCTTCCCGTTGTTCGATCACGTGGGCGCTCCAGCCGGTAACGCGCGCAACGACAAAGAGTGGAGTGAACATCGATGTGGGTACGTCCATCAGATGATAAGACACCGCTGAAAACCAGTCCAGGTTTGGAAACATCTTTTTCTCGTTCCACATCAGCGTCTCCAGCCGTTCGGCGATATCGAACAGTCGCATGTCGCCCGCCTCCACGGAAAGTTGCCGCGCCACTTTTTTGATCACGACATTGCGCGGGTCGGAAATGGTATAAACGGGATGCCCGAAACCGATGATAACCTCCTTTCTCCCGAGCCGGTCGCGGATGTCTTTTTCGGCCTCATCCGGCGTTCTGTAACGGCTTTGGATCTCATAAGCCACCTCATTGGCGCCGCCGTGCTTCGGCCCGCGCAAGGCGCCGATGGCGCCGGTCACCGCTGAATATAGGTCCGAACCGGTACCGGCTATCACCCGGGCGGTGAAAGTAGAAGCGTTGAATTCATGCTCGGCATACAGGTTCAGGGAGACCTGCATGGCTTTTTGCCAGGATTCCGGCGGCTTCTTACCGTGCAGCAGGTGCAGGAAGTGAGCCCCTGTATTATCGTCGTCCGTTTCTACTTCAATAGTTTTCCCGTTGTGCGAGAAATGATACCAGTACAAAAGCGCCGAAGGAAAAGATGCCAGAAGCCTGTCAGCAATATCCCTCGCGCGGGTCGGGTTGTGATCTTCACCCTCGGGCTCGAGGCAGCCCAAGGTGGAGGCGACCGTGCGCATCACATCCATTGGGTGCGTCGACTTCGGAAGTTGCTCTAACACTTTCTTCAGCGACTCCGGCAATCCGCGCAGGGTTTTCAGTTTTTTTTGATAGGCATCGAGCTCCGCCTTGCCGGGCAGCGAGCCATGGATGAGCAGGTAAGCGACCTCTTCGAATTGCGCCCCTTCGGCCAGGTCGAGGATATCATAGCCCCGGTAGTGAAGGTCGTTGCCGCTCCTCCCTACGGTGCAAAGCGCGGTATTCCCCGCTACCACCCCCGATAAGGCTACGCTTTTCTTGGGTTTCGGAGCTGTGGTTTGATTGTCTGACATGTTCATTTGCGCTTGAAAAGGTTATCCAATTTTTCTTCGTAGACATAATAGCCGATGCTGTCATACAGTTCCTTGCGGGTTTGCATGGTATCGATCACGTCTTTCTGCGTGCCGTCCTTGCGGATATGCGTATAGACATTGAGGGCCGCTTTATTGGCCGCGCGGAAAGCAGACAGCGGGTACAATATGATGCCCACTCCCGCCCCGCGCAGCTCCTCAACCGTGAAGAGCGGCGTCATTCCGAATTCGGTGATATTGGCCAGGATGGGAAGCCCGGTTTCCGCCGCGAACCGGCCGTATTGCCCCAGTTCCGTAATCGCCTCGGCGAAAATAAAATCGGCGCCGGCTTCCTTATATGCAATGGCCCGGTCGATGGCCTTATCGATCCCTTCATTCGCCAGGGCATCGGTTCTGGCGCCGATAACAAAATCCTCATCGGTCCGCCCGTCAACGGCAGCCTTGATCCGATCGACCATTTCTTCCTTGCTCACGATCTCCTTCCCGGGGCGGTGGCCGCAACGTTTTGCGCCAACCTGGTCTTCGATGTGCAAAGCTCCGGCCCCTGCCTTGATCAATGATCGGACGGTCCGCGCGATATTGAAGGCCGAAGGCCCAAAACCGGTATCCACATCAACCAGCAAGGGCGTGTCCGTAATATTGGTGATCCGGTAAATATCCGTTAGGACATCTTCCAGCGTGGTGATGCCCAGATCAGGGATCCCTAACGATCCTGCCGCGACACCGCCGCCCGATAAATAGATCGCATTGAACCCGGCCTGCGTTGCCAATAAGGCATGATTGGCATTGACAGCCCCTACCACCTGCAGGGGTTTTTCTTTCTCCATGGCTTTACGGAAACGCGCTCCCGGGCTAATCGTATGCATAGGGCGCAAAGGTAAAGAAAAAGCTATATTGCGATTTATTACCAAAAAACACCCGTGCTCACCGAGTCGTTTCCATGATAATCCAGTTTTTCTTCCAAATTAACGGTTAGATAATATTCCAGCTTCTTGATTGGTCTAACTTAGCCCCCCAAATGATTTGAGGGCTCTATGTCAAAAAAATTAACTGCATTTTCCGCGGTCATTTGCGTCTTATTATTCGCCGCATTATTCGCCGCGTGCAAGAAAGAACAGCAGGTCAACATCTCTTCACAGGAATTCGTATCCGGCTCCTACATCCAAAATGGCGATACCCTTAACTCAAAGAACGGATCCAATGGCCGGTCGATCGAAGGCACCCTTCAGGCCGGACAGACCTATTATCTGAGCGCTGATTACGCCAATGCCACTGTCAACAGCGGCGACACCCTCGTCGTACAAAGCGGCGTGCAGGTATTAATTGTCGGGTCAAACAGCAGCAGCATCGGTACGGAAGGCCACGCCCCCGCTCTGATTATCGATGGCACCTTCCTTTGTCTGGGGACAAAGACCAATCCGATCCTCTTCAGCGTCGCTGACGCTTCGCTTAAATCCAATCCGGCATTGGACCCGCAGGACCCCAATACCGATCCGGCATTCAAAGGTTATTGGGGCGGCATCCAGGGCGGCGCCGGCAGCGGCGATATCATCATCAAATGGACCCGGCTCGAATACCTGGGCGGTATTGCACCCGCTACGGCTGCCAGCCGGCCCGGCCAAGCCTACTACGGGGTCTTTTTGAACAACCCTAACGCCAATTTCGTTCTCGAAGACTGCTGGCTTTACGGTTCCAATAACGATATGATCCGGCCTGCCGGCTGTAAATACGAGATCTTCCGGAATACCTTCGAAAAAGTCGGCTTCAGCGCGGGCGAATGCGTCAACGTCAAAAGCGGTTGCATTGGTGATATCGCCTATAACCTCGTAGTAGGAGGGACCGGCAACGCATTCAAAACCGCCAACGCAGGCGGCCTTTCCCCGCAAAGTAACATGAACTGCTATAACAACACGGTCCTGACAACTGGCTTCCGGCAGGCGAAAGCCGGTGAGGGCGGTTCCATCGACTTCGAGAACGACGGCCGCGGCCTGGCATACAACAACCTCCTCGTCGATTGC
>DATMLR010000312.1:0-7224 GCA_035570015.1 Puia sp. | reverse complement strand
GGCAATGATGGCCGAATTTCAACGCCGTTACCGAGTCGATGCTCATCCGGGGACGATCCGGTTACTGACCTGGCTTGACGAAGCGAACTTTGCCAGCTACAAATTGGCGACTGTCCTTCTGCTGGCTAATCCGCCGAACCTAAATACCGTCAGCCCAGGATCTGGAGTGACCATCCCGGATTCCTCGCGCGGCTTCCACCACAAATATGGCTTCGGGTTGAACTGGGAACAGGAAGTGGCGAAGAACATCGGTTTGTTTTCGCGCCTGGGCTGGACTCCGGGCCAATACGACACCTGGACGTTTACCGATGTCGACTGGACGGCATCGCTTGGAGCGACCGTTAAGGGCGAGATGTGGCATAAGCCCGGCGACGCCTGTGGCGTTGCCATCATCGTGAGCGGCGCTTCTGCTGATAACCAGGCATTTCTGAAGGCAGGCGGCACAGACATGCTGGATGGCGACGGCAATTTGAACTATAGCCCGGAGAGAGTCATCGAGATTTATTACGATTTTAAAATCTGGAAGACCATTCACGCCACGCTGGATTACCAATTCGATACCAACCCTGCCTTCAACAGCGATCGTGGCCCGGTATCCATTTTCGGAGCAAGACTTCATTGGGAGCTTTAATGATGCAATCGTAAATTTTGTAATTTGGCGGATGAAACATTTTCTCCTCCTCTCATCCCTCTTCCTCTCGCTCACGGCGACCTCCCAACCAAAAACCAAACACGCCCAGCCATCCGCTCCCGCCTCTTACTTCCCCCCGCGCGGCGAATGGCAGCATCGCAGCCCCGCAGCTCTCGGCCTCGACTCCGCAGCCCTGCAGGAAGCCATCCGCTACGCCCGCGAAATGGAATCCAAATTGCCGCGTGATCAGGAACTCGCTCAATCCGAAACTTTCGGCAAGTCGGAACCCTTCGATGAAGGCATCGGTCCCTTCAAGGAACGCGGCGAACCAACCGGCATCATCATCTATAAAGGTTATATCGTCGCCGAATGGGGCGAGCCATCCCGGATAGACATGACCCACAGTGTCACAAAAAGTTTTCTCTCCACCGTCATCGGCCTGGCAATCGACCAGGGTCTGATCCGTAGCGTCCAGGATACCGTCTACCCCTATGTCCCGCCCATCGAAGTCTATAACCCGGCAAATATCACGCGCACGCCCGAAGACCTGGGCAAACCCCAGCTCCTCTATCCCTTCACCAGCCCGCATAACCGCCTCCTCACGTGGGACGTCATGCTCCGTCAGACCAGCGACTGGGAAGGGACCTTATGGGGCAAGCCCGACTGGGCCGACCGCCCGGCCGGTAAACCGGAAGAATGGTTGACAAGACCGCGCAACGCGCCCGGCGCCGTCTGGAAATACAACGATGTTCGCGTGAATGCATTGGCCCTGGCTGCCACCTGCGTTTGGCGCCAACCCCTTCCCCAGGTACTAAAGGCCTTTATTATGGACCCCATCGGCGCATCCAACACCTGGCGTTGGAACGGTTACCGCAATTCCTGGATCGTCCTCGATGGTCAGGCGGTACAATCCGTCAGCGGCGGCGGCCACTGGGGCGGAGGCATGTTCATCAACGCCTATGACATGGGCCGGTTCGGCCTGCTGACTTTGCACCGCGGCAATTGGAACGGCAAACAGCTGATCTCCGAATCCTGGGTGCAGCAGGCGCTGACGCCCACTACGGTCGAACCCACCTACGGCTATATGAACTGGTTCCTCAACACGAACCGCAAGCTGATGCCCAGCGCGCCGGCCACCGCCTTCGTTCATATCGGAAACGGAGCCAATTTAATTTATGTAGACCCCGAGCATGACCTCGTAGCCGTCGTTCGCTGGATCGAGAGCAGCGCCATGGACGGTATGGTCCAGCGCATCCTCGCCGCCTGGGGAAAATAGGTCCGTCCCCGTCACCGTGCAACCCCGACCGCGCCCCACGGACGCCGCCCGACCGACTGTGTTTCCATCAAAATCGGATTTGCATAGACAAATTCAACTGCTTCCTCCGTTTTGTCTTCATCATATTTGCATAGACAAATACATTTTTTTTCTTCCACACATACCGCCGCGACTGCGAGCCGCATTGCCGCAACCCCAACCGCGTCAAAACCCTGCCTCTCACCACCTCTCCGGATGCTCCAATTCCTTATATCTCAACATCGCCTCGACAAAATAATAATCCGCATACATCTGTGGCGCATCAACCTCCGAATGCCCCGGCAGATTCCCGACACTATGCATGAGCAGAAACCCGCCATTTGCCCCGACAACCGCATGATATGTACTCGAAGACAGGCTCACGATGATCTTTTCCGCCACATCCAGGTAGGCCCGCCCCTTCGGCGAAGGCGCATCCAGACTCAATTCGATCAGCCCGCTGGCCAGGATCGCCGCTGCCGAGACATCCCGCAAAACCCGCACTCCGCCCGGCGCGTCATAATCCCACGGAGGCACCCCATCAGCCGGCAGACGCGGGATGATATAATCGGCAATATGTATGGCTTGTCCCAGATATTTCGGATCATGCGTGTACCGGTACACCATCGTATATCCATATAATCCCCAGGATTGCCCCCGTGCCCAGGCGGAGGAATCGGCATAACCCTGCGCCGTCTTCCTGGCCAGCACCTTTCCGGTCGCCGTATCATAATCGACTACATGATAAGAACTGTAATCCGGTCTGTAATGATTCCGCATCGTCGTATTCGCATGCGTCACCGCGATCCTGAAGAATGAAGAGTCGCCGCTCTCCTGTGTAGCCCAGAACAGCAATTCCAGATTCATCATGTTGTCGATGATCACCGGATAATTCCAAGGCTTGCTGTCCCAGCTGCGGATACAGCCCACTTTCGGGTTGAACCGCGTAGCCAGGGAGCGCGCGCTGTTCATCAGCACACTGTCGACAGGCGCTTCCGGCTCCCGCAGCCGGCTGTAATGGATTAACTTGAGCAGATCGCCATAAGGACAATACATCATAAAACCCAGATCATGCGTGCCCTTGTTGTACTGGTTCTTCTCCAACAGCTTCAGCCTCCGTTCACCCTCATTCAACAGCGCGGTATCATGCGAAAACCCATACAGGTAGAACAAAGTGGCGGAATAAAACCCACTCGTCCACCAGCCCGCATCACTCGCGACAAAAGTCGCCGTGCCCGGGGTAAAACTTCGGGGCAGCCTGTCCGCCGGCAGCTTTCCCATCAGGATTTTATATTGATTGACCGCCTGCCGCAGGTTGCCGTCGATCAGCCGCACCAGCCCCGTTTTAGGCTGCAGCCGTTCCGGCCGCTGGGCCTGGCACCACCGCTGACCTAAGATGCTGAACACCAGTAAAAAAAGAGTTATCTTTTTCATGCCCGCAAAAATAGGCATCCTTCTCCTTTATTTCATCGTATCGGGGAATAACTACTGACAAGTGAACGGACCTGACATTTATCAACCCAGCAATATCTACGTCCCGGGATTACCTGGTCTGAACGTACCTGAGCGAACCCCTGACAGCCATAACCTATACGCCGATCGGGAAGTAGCGCAGCTGCCGTACCTGATCGCCACCCATCCCCGCCGCCGGGATTGGGCCGGACGCATCGCCTCCACCGATCGCCTCGTCCGCTACCTTTCCGCCCACAAGAAGTCAGCCGGCATCCTCGAGATCGGTTGCGGTAACGGCTGGCTTTCCCGGCGCCTCTCCGATGTCCCCTGCTGCCGGGTCATCGGCCTGGATCCCAACCTGGGCGAACTGCGGCAGGCCGCCCGTGTCTTCCGCAAACAGCGCAATCTGAAATTTATATATGGCGAATTCTATTCAAATGTATTGCAGGACCTGTCCTTTGATATCATCGTCATAGCTGCCGCCATCCAATACTTTCCCAACCTTCAGCAGCTGATCCCGGAAGCGCTCGCCTATCTCCGCCCGCACGGCGAGCTTCACATCCTGGACTCACCACTTCAACGCGATGACCTTAGCCGTTTCCGGCATCGCTATCTTTATGATCCTCATTCTTTCTGGAATTGCATCCGCCGCAAGGACACTCCTCACCCCTGGGTCTGCATCTCCGCACCGCATCCATCCTGCCCCCCGGATGACCGCATCCAAAAATGAGCTAATTTTAACGCTTATTGCCAAGCGCGACCATGAGTGAGCAACTGAATTTATTAGCCAGTCAATTAGAAGGAGAGCTATATCAGGACGAGACCACCCGTACCCTTTACGCAACGGACGCCTCCGCCTACAGGGAATTCCCCCAGGCCGTGGCCGTCCCCAAGACCGTCGCGGACATCAGGAAGCTGATCGAATTCGCCCACGCCGAAAAGACTTCCCTCATCCCGCGCACCGCCGGCACCTCCCTCGCCGGCCAGGTCGTCGGCAATGGGATCATCGTGGACGTCTCCAAATTTTTCACCCAGATCCTCGAGCTGAATACAGGCGAACGATGGGTAAGCGTCCAGCCAGGAGTGATCCGCGACGAGCTGAACCTCTTCTTAAAGCCCTACGGCCTGCTGTTCGGCCCCGAGACATCCACCGCCAACCGCGCCATGATCGGCGGAATGGTAGGCAACAACTCCTGTGGATCCAACTCAATGGTCTATCGGAGCACCCGTGAACACCTGCTGGAAGTAAAGGCATTGCTGAGCGACGGCACCGAGGCCACCTTCAAATCCCTCGACCTCGATCAGTTCCATGCACATTGCGACGCCCCCGGCACTGAAGGCCAGCTATACCGGCAGCTCCGCAGCATGCTCGGCAACTATGACAACCAGCAGTCCATTCGCAACGAATTCCCCAAAAAAGAAGTAGAACGACGAAACACCGGCTACCCGCTCGACCTCCTCGCCGCAACTGCGCCTTTTACCGCAGGCGGACCCGATTTCAATTTTTCCACGCTCCTCGCCGGTTCGGAAGGGACGCTTGCTTTCATCACCGAGATCAAGCTCAATCTTTCCCCCCTGCCGCCCAAGGAAACCGGGCTGCTTTGTGTGCACTTCAATACCATCGATGAATCGCTGCGCGCCAACCTGCTTGCCTTGAACTACGGCCCCACCGCCAGCGAACTCATTGACCACTTCATCCTCGAATGCACAAAGGATAATATAGAACAGCGGAAAAACCGCTTTTTCGTCCAGGGCGACCCCGGCGCCATCCTCGTCATCGAGTTCAAAAAGGATACCCGCGATGAGATCCGCGAACTGGCGCTCCGCCTTGAGACCGACATGCGCGCCGCCGGCCTCGGCTTCCATTTCCCCCTCCTCTTCGGGGACGATACGAGGCGAATCTGGGACCTCCGCAAAGCCGGCCTCGGCCTCCTCAGCAACCTTCCCGGCGACGACAAGGCCGTCCCGGTGATTGAAGATACCGCGGTTGACGTGAAAGACCTGCCGGCCTATATCCGCGACTTCAATGAGATCCTCCGGAGGTACGGACTTCACTCCGTCCACTACGCGCACGCCGGCAGCGGCGAGCTTCACCTCAGACCGATCATCAACCTGAAAACCAAAGAAGGCAACGACCTATTTCGTACCATTGCCGTCGAAATAGCTACCCTCGTCAAAAAATACCGCGGCTCCCTCAGCGGCGAGCACGGCGACGGTCGCCTTCGCGGTGAGTTCATCCCGCAGATGGTCGGCCAAAAGAATTACCTCCTCATGCGCGAGATCAAACGGAGCTGGGACCCGGAAAATATTTTCAACCCCGGCAAGATCGTCGATACTCCGCCCATGAACTCCATGCTCCGGTACGAGCCAGGCCAGCAGACCCCGACGTTCCCCACGATCTTCCGGTTCCATCGCCAGAATATCCTCCAGCACGCCGAACAATGCAACGGGTCCGGGGACTGCCGCAAGACCCAGCTGACCGGCGGGACCATGTGCCCTTCGTTCATGGCTACCCGCAACGAGCGGGATACGACCCGGGCACGGGCAAATATCCTCCGCGAATTCCTGACCCATTCCACGCAGGCCAACCGTTATGATCATAAAGAGATCTATGACGTGATGGACCTCTGTCTCAGCTGCAAAGGCTGCAAGTCGGAATGCCCCTCCAACGTCGACATGGCCAAACTGAAAGCGGAGTTCCTCCAACACTATTATGACGCCAACGGCGTACCGCTGCGCAGCCGGATGATCGCCGGGTTCACCACCTCTGCCCGGTTGGGCTCATTGGCCCCTGGGCTCTACAACCGTCTGGTGCAAGCGCGCTGGGTAAAGAAACTCGTGGGGTTCGCCCCCGATCGCTCCATGCCCCTGCTGCACAAGACCACCCTCCGCCGCTGGTATCGCAAGCACTATTCGTCAAGGCTTGCCCCGCCCGCCGACTTGTCCGCCGAAGCCTTGGCGAAGGCCGAAGCCCTGCCGAAGGCAGGGCGCGTCTACCTCTTCTGTGACGAATTCACCAACTATAACGATGTCGAGATCGGCATGAAGTCTATCCTCCTCCTCGAACGCCTCGGCTACGACGTCATCATCCCCGACCACGAAGAAAGCGGCCGTACCTGGCTCTCCAAAGGGCTTGTCCGCCGCGCGCGAGAGATCGCTAATCAGAATATCCGCCTTCTCCAGCCACTGATATCCGCCGACGCTCCCCTGATCGGGATCGAGCCTTCCGCGATCCTGACCTTCCGCGACGAATACCCCGACCTCGCTGATGATAACCTCCTCACCGGCGCTGCCACGCTCGCAAAAAACAGTTTCCTGATCGATGATTTCCTTGCCCGCGAAATCGACCTCGGTCATATCCGGCCGGAACAGTTCACGACCGAATCGCGCACCGTCCTCCTGCACGGCCACTGCCAGCAAAAAGCATTGACCTCTGTCGCGGGCTCCGTCAAAGCCCTATCCCTACCGGCCAACTATACCGTGCGCACGATCCCCTCCGGCTGCTGCGGCATGGCCGGCTCCTTCGGCTATGAAGCAGAGCACTACAAGCTGTCCCAGCAGATCGGCGAGCTCGTTCTCCTGCCCGCTGTGCGCAATCAGCCGGAATCAACTATCATCGCTGCACCCGGTACCAGCTGCCGCCACCAGATCAAGGATGGGACCGGCAGGAAAGCCCTGCACCCTGTAGAAGTCCTTTATGAGGCGCTCATTAAGTAAGGAAACCCTAAATTTGCAAAGGCAAATAACCGACCTTACATTCCATGGCTACCCGCAAGATCATCGACCCAAACTTAAGAGTGAACAACGACACCGGCTTCGGCACAAATGCCGAAAGCTATGGCGGCCG
>DATMLR010000311.1:0-9316 GCA_035570015.1 Puia sp. | reverse complement strand
ATATCATCGATCGGCTCCTCAAATAGCCGCCCGTATTCCTTTAAAAGAAGGAACCCCCCGCCCGGCATCGCCATGAAATTCTCTTTCACCATGTTGTCGTTCCGCACTTTCCCTCCCCCAAGGGTCGTCAGCCGGAACGTCGTATCGAAGTCGAACTGCCGCAGCCCCATCGAATAATGCACGATTCGCACATTCTTCAACGGGGAATAATGGAAATCGGATAGAACGCCCGCAACCGCTTCACCATGCACATTGTCCATCGACAAACTGATATCCTCCGTTTCCGCAATATTGGGCAGCCAGATCTCCTCATAACGGAAACCCGTATCCGATCCGCTGAAATGGGAAAGCAAATAGTTGTTATCGGTCCGGGAGGGAGATATCATCAGCCATTCCCCGCTATTCGCCAGCTTCACCGTCCCCTGATCAAAGTCTTCCAGCGGATAGCTGATATAATCATCCTGGATCATCGGCTGCGTCAGGAATGGGTGATTATACACTTGCGAAGACACAATCCCCCAATCGGCATTGTACAAAATCGCATGGACTTTGGGCGCGCCCCCTCCGACAAACTCGAACCCCAGCAGCAAAATCAGGCTTCTGTCCTCCGAACGCACAAGCAGGAAGCTGTTGCCAGGCTCATAGAAGGGCATCGACCCCACCTTTCGTCCATTGCCCATCGGCTGCCCGTCCGGCAAATACCGCTGAACCCAGAAATCCACCTGGCGATTGGCATTCTCCGAAAGATATAATTGATCGAAATGATCGGAATTGATGATGAGGTATTCCTTCAACTCCGCCCCCGGACAGGAAAAATGGCTGATCTCATTCACCGGCTTCATCCGGAAATCGTAGATCATAAACGTACGCTCCTCCGCCGCCCCGGTAGAATGTTTGGTGGGCCTTTGTCGGCTGACCATGGAGATCCAATAATACTCCCCGATCTTCCCCAACATCTCTTCCCGGATCGTGAACCGGTCACTGTAAGGTTCACAGAAGGTGACCTCCTGGGCATCCAACCGATACCCGGCAAGGAGGAAAAGGACACCCAGGCATGCCATCATCCTTGGTCCCATAAACAGCCTTTTTTAAATTATAAACTTTAGAAAAGAATTAACGACAAATCCCATCCAACGGTTTGCCACCCCTCTTTAAGTTACGATTTTTTAAAATGCCGTGGACCAAATTCCACATTTCCCCATTTAGACCACATCAGGCAAACCCCGTTTCCATGCATGGGAAAAAGTTTCCAGCCACGGGACTATTTTCACTATCAACAACGATGCCTACCTTCAAACCCCATCCAGCCTTATAATCATAACTAGCTATAAATCAGTAATATAAGAAAATATTTTCATTCGCCGTGCACACGACCCCCCATCCGGCACGCACCTTGCCTTATACACTTCGGTTTTTCATAGGATATTGGATTTAAAAACGGGGCTGGATTTCTATCCTGGCCCTTTTTTTTTAACTTAGCGTCACCCAATAACCACAACCCCCGCATGCGAATCGCGATATCCATTATCCTATTGTTATTCTTTACCCTACCCGCCTTCCCGCATCCGAATGTCCATACCGGCGCCCTCCCCGATTGGCTCATAGCCATCCATCCCGACCTTTCCCGCAAACCTTCCCCCGACGAGATCAGCGACGGTTATTACTATGAACTACGGGACGAGCAGATCAACCTCCTCCACAATACCGATTATACTCACTTCATCAAACATATTATGAACGCAACAGGCGTTCAGGGCCAATCTGAAGTTTCCGTTACCTTTTCGCCGCAATTCCAACAGGTAGTCTTCCACCGCGTTTGCATCCTGCGCGACGGCGCCACCCTCGACCACCTCCAGCCCTCCCGGATCAAGGTTGTCCAGGAAGAAACCGATGCCAAAGATTTTGAATACAATGGGCTCCAGCGCGCCTTCATCACCCTCACCGATGTCCGGATCGGAGACCGCATCGAAGTAGCTTACTCCGTTATCGGTTTCAACCCCGTATTCGGGAAGAAATTTTCCGCTCAACACTATTTCACCCGATCGACGGCTGTCTGCAACTATTTCCACACGATCATCAGCAGCCCGGACCGGCCACTCCATATTATTACCGCCAACGACGCGCCCGCCCCCGAAGAACAGCACGACAGAAATACCCTCGTCTACCGCTGGACCAACCCACCATTGAAAGACAATGACGACGACGACAACGCCCCCTCCTGGTTCAACACCCTCCCGTTCGTCAGTATCACCGAATACAAGGATTGGCAGCAGGTCGTCGACTGGGGCCTCAGCACATTTAATCACTACCAGTTCAACCTCCCGCCCGCCCTGCTTCTCAAAATCGCGGAGTGGCAAAAGACCGCCGCCGGCAACAAGGACATTTTCGCAAATCTCGCTGCCCGGTTCGTCCAAAACGATATCCGCTACCTCGGCCTGGAGATCGGCGAGAATACCCACCGACCCCACCCGCCTGCAGATGTCTTTACCAGCCGCTTTGGTGACTGTAAGGATAAATCCCTTCTGCTTGCCGTCATCCTGCAACACGAGGGCATCCAAGCCTATGCTACCCTGATCAATACCACGGAAGGCCGCAACCTGAACGGTGTGGCCCCCTCCCCACATATTTTCGATCATACCATCGTCGCCATCCAGCGGTCCGGCAGCGACTGGCTCTTTGTCGATCCTACCATGTCCGGCCAGCGCGGCGAGCTGTCAGATCTTTATATCCCCAACTATGGCTATACGCTTATCCTCCGCGATGGTGAAGACAGTCTGCGTCTCGTACCGGCGGGAAAAAACTATAATTATATCATCCGGGAAGACCTGAACGCCCGGTTCTACGATACCTCCCGCTTCACCGTCACGACCACCTACACCGGCGGCGCCGCGGACAAGACCAGAAGCCAGTTCGAAGAGCAAAGCAGGAAAGACATCGAAGACAGTTATGTCAAATACTATGCTACCTGGCTTTCCGGTGTTCAGCGGGATCGCCACATCGATTATTCCGACGACAGCCTGAAAAATATGCTGACCATCAAGGAATATTATTCCATCCCCAATCTTTGGACGATCGACAAACAAGGTAAACGCTCCTTCGACTTCGTCGTCCGGATGATCCGGGACTACTTCCCCGATATCCCCAAAGGCCGGTCCGCAGCCCCGCTTTCCCTCACCTACCCCTTACTGGTCCACTATACGCTACACCTTACGCTTCCGGAGGAATGGGACTTCGACTCCGGTCCGCTCCATATCCGGAACAAGGCATATCAGTTTGACTTTACGCGGGACCTCAACGGTAAGGAAATGACCCTGAACTATTCCCTGACCACCCTGACCGACCATATCGACGCCGCAGACATCGGGCAATTCAAAGACGACTACAAGGAAATAGACGACCGTGTATCCTTTTCCCTATATAAAGAAAAGGACGACCTCGCACCTACCCTTGATCCGCCGCCCACACATCCCGGAAAAGCCGAACACGCCACTTCCGACGAAAGCCACCCCTTCCAGCCATGCTGGCCCGCGATCTGGCTCAGTTTTTTCTACGCCCTCCTCGCTTCCCGTCTGTTCATCTATCTCAACACGCGCAGCGTGGGCACGTTCTACGCTCCCGGTTCCGGCTACCCGATTGGCGGCTGGATCCTCGTCCTCGGCCTCTTCATCGGCGCCGGCCTCCTCCTCGATGCCTACCAGTTCTTCAGTGCCAACTATTTCAGCCGTGCTAACTGGATCGCCTGGTCCAACGCCGGAGGCACGGGTATGCAATACCTCTACCTTGGCCAGCTCGTGATCCAATTGAATTTTATCGCAGGCGCCTGTGCAATCTTATTCTGGTTCCTCAAAAGACGGGATATCTTTCCACGCATGTTCGTCTGGTACGTCGCTATCGTCCTCAGCGGCCGCCTCGCCCTGGTCGCTCTCTTCTATAGCATCCCTACCCCGGTGGCACTGGCCGCCTACCGGGCAGACTTGCCTTGGGCCGTTGTCCGCACCAGCGTCTACGCCGCCATCTGGGTAACCTACGTGCTGCGCTCCCGTCAGGTAAAAAGTACCTTCCTCGAACCTTTCCGATAAGAAGCACGCCTGTTTATTCTTTCACTAAGTACCCCCATACCCCATCGGCCTGATTATTCGGGCCCGATGTGAAGAACAGCCATTGCGGGTTGATGGAGGTCGCCGTCGTCGGCGCAAAACTCAACGCCCACAAACCAGGGATCGTGATCTCCCGATTGTGCGACTGCAGCTGGCCCAGCCATATCCCGTCAACCGTATAGACATTGATGCGCCCGTCTCCGAAATTCCCGACCAGGATCACCGACGTCGAAATATCGAATTTGCCCGACCCGGCCGTCGAATCTTCACCCTTCTTCATATCCTCCGGATGCAGGAAGCCCGCAGGAGGCATCACAACACCCCAGGGAGAGTTTAGCCAGCCGCGTGTCGCCAGCCGCTTGACCCATACCCCGGCTGTTGTATAGATATCTACAAAACCCTCCCCTGCACCGACATCCTGCGCCCCGTTCGAAGCTACCTTCGCATACGTCACCACCAGCCAGCCGCCCACCGTTTGAATATTGAAATTGTGATACTCCTTCGGAACACCCGGATCATGGAACGGCATCCACGTGACCGGATTCCAGGCCGTGTCCCATACCTCTATCTTGCCGCTCTTGAAATTAGCGGCATACAGGTAATTCGCACCGCCGCTGTTGGCCAGCGCCAACCCCGTATACGAAGCCGTCTGCCAGTTATTGGCGATGCGGAATGCATTACTCCCCGCGCCCCCATTCCAGGCGGAGATTACCCCATCCCCGCCATCGAAGATGAACGACGCCGTAGCCTTGTCCGGAAGCACGAACCCCTTGGTGGAATTGAACACGATGCCGATCGGCGCTCCCCCCACCGAATCCGTGGGCGACGGTATCCCCACCGCGGCGCGCGGTTTCGATGGCGTAACCGTATACAATTCAGCGACCCCGCCTACCGTGGAATTCGGCCAGGCTATCCCGCTTGGCGCCCAGGCCAGGCCCCACGCATCCCTCAAAGTCGGGTCAACCAACGCCGGATCGTAGCTCGAGTTATTGGCTACCAGATTGACCTGTTCAAAATTTTTCAAGTCCTGCTCAATAATGCCCGCTTTCCGGCATCCCGCCGCCAGGACCACGCATACAGCAATCAGTTTAATTTTTTTCATCATTAAAGTTTTTAAAATGAACGGTTAGCCCCGCCGAAGGCGGGAAGATCACGGTTAGCGCAATAGAGAGATTCTCAGGCAAATGAAGGGTATCAGCCGGCCGGCCAGACGGAGAAGTCCCGCGAATAGCGGGGCATTAGTGGCAAACGAAAAATTATGAGCGGGAGTTGCCTAATGTTTTCACCACTCCCCGGAAGAACCCCGCCGATTCGGCGATCCCGGGCAGCACGTCATTCATATCCATTTCATGTTCAATACTGCAGACCCCTGTGTATCGATTCTTGATCAATGCCATTAACAATCCGGGAATATCCAGCACACCCCGCCCCAGCTCGATCGGCTGCGCGTCCCGACTGATCACTTTCAGATCTTTGATATGCAGATCGAAGATCCTCGGCCCATATTCATTCACCACTTTTACGATATCGGCGCCGGCCCTTGCCGCATGCCCGATATCCAGACACAATCCGATCCGCTCGTCCAACCCTTTGACATGGTCATAGACATCCACCGGCGAAGGATACAGCTTGTCTTCCGGCCCATGATTGTGGATCGCTACCCGAATACCGCTGGCCTTCACCTGCTGCTCTACTTGCGGCAACAACTCCGGGTTCGGCGCGGCAATGATCAGCCCAATTCCCAATTTTTGCGCATACCCAAACGCCCGGTCCACCTCTGCAGCCGTCTTCATATAGATAACCCCCGCCGCATAGATGCGGATGCCCGCCGCCTGGAATTTGGCGCTTACCGTATGAATAGTATCCGAAGGACTGTCCAACGGTAAATAGAAATCTTTGAGGGATAAATTATTCACCCCCACCCGCTTCATCATCGCGATCGCCCCATCCAACGGCACATGCAGGAATGTGTATCCCGCAATCCCCAATTGCAGCGTATCCAACGGCAAGGCATTCCTTACCCCGAAACTCCGGGCGCCAATCATCGGCAGCCCGGCCATCCCCACCAACCCCGATTGCAAAAACTTTCTCCGGGAAGTCATAATATACTGTTTAGTTCCCCGAATATAAAAAAAGATCGGCCACAAATCGCGACCGATCTTTCAAAAGAATTTTCCCGAGTTCTACCTTCTGTGATGTTCGGGTTCACGCGGGGCGGGGCGGGGCGCCGGTCGCGGTGCGGGGTGAGGCGCGGGAGCAGGCCTTGCCGGAGCGGTATGATGCACCTGCGGCTGCGGATGATTTACCGGAGCCGGATTGTGATTTACCGGTGGCGCTACATTATGATGGACCGCCGGAGCAGGATTATGAGTCACCGCAGGCGCTGCCGTATGATGCACCGCAGGCGCTGCCGTATGATTCGCCGCCGGCGCATGATTCACCACCGGAGCATGCGTCGCCGCGGGAGCCACACTATGGCTCGGCGCATTCCCCGGTCTGTTCGACGCCGTGGCACGCGCAAGATTGGCTGTCGTATTCGCGGGATGATACGCCGTGGGGCGCGCTACCGCCAAGGCCGCAGGCCGCCCGTGATTAACCGACGCAAACTGATTCCGGTCAATGCTCGCATTATGCTGCTGCGACATCTGTGTCGCAGTCGCCTGCACGTGCTGTTCATGTGCAGCCGCCTCTTCCGTCGGAGTAGGCCGCGCACCAACCCCGCCAGGCCCACCATTATAACTGACCCGGTTGGTGGTTGTATTGTTTATGACAGTACGGTCAACATAGGTATTGTGAACGATCGTAGTGTTGACATTGACCACCGCCGTATTATATCTGAAATGACCACCTACCCAATTACCACCGGCAAAGCCTGAACCGTAATATCCACATCCATAATTGACACCCCCATAGAAGCCGATATGTGGCCCCCAATAACCGGCATTCCAGGCATACACGCCGCCAACATAACCCCAATAACCGGGCGTCCATAAAAAGCCAACCTGGGGCGGTTCAGACCAATAACCAGGCACCCAATAATATCCATAATCATTATCATATGCCCAGTATCCCGGAACCCACAGATATCCATCAACAGGACAGACCGGCTGCGCATACACAGGTATGACAGGAGGCCCGACATGAATGCTGACGCCTACACTGAATACCTGCGCATCAGCCCGCTTAACCGCCAGACTACTGACAGCTAAGATTAAAATGAGTAAATAGATGGTCTTCTTCATAAATTTGGTGTTGTGCTGTTGAACTAATTTCATACCTCTGTAGGTACCTATTGCAAGATTGCAGCCAAAGCGTAATAATAAAACCGCATTCCTTGCAAAACGTTTGTTAAACCCGTTTACATCCAGCATTTTAAGAATATGACTATCAAACATTTATCCCACATCGTCGCCTTGTCTTCCCTCTTTGCCGCCATGCTTGTCAATGCCGCTTTTGGGCAAAAAGTTCTACGTGTCGGGGTCGCCGGCCTCACGCATGATCATGTGCACAACATCATGCACCAGTTCAAGAACGGCCAGGTCATCATCGCCGGGATCGCAGAATCGGATCCGCAGTTGATCGCCCGCTACAAAAAAACCTATCAGCTGCCTGATAGCCTTTTCTATAACACATTGTCCGACCTTCTCGCCCATACGCATCCCGACGCCGTACTGGCTTACAACGCCATCTCCGAACACCTGGGCGTCGTAGAGATCTGCGCACCAAAAGGCATCTCAGTCATGGTCGAGAAACCACTCGCTACAACGGTTCGCGACGCCGATCGCATCGCCACCCTCGCCAAACAATTTCATATCCAGGTCCTCACCAACTACGAGACGACCTGGTACAATACCAACCAGCAGATTTTTGAAATGGTAAATGGGCAGCATGCCATCGGCGACGTCCGCAAAATGATCGTTCACGATGGCCATCAGGGGCCCAAGGAGATCGGCTGTTCCCCCGATTTCCTCAACTGGCTGACCGACCCCGTGAAGAACGGCGGCGGCGCCATCCGCGACTTCGGCTGCTACGGCGCCAACCTCATGACCTGGCTGATGCACGGCCAGGCCCCCATCGCCGTCACCGCCGTCACCCACCAGATCAAACCCGACCTGTACCCAAAAGTCGACGACGACGCTACCATCCTGCTCGAATATCCCACAGCCACCGGCATCATCGAAGCCTCCTGGAACTGGCCCTTCGGAATTAAGGATTGGGAAGTGTTCGGCGCCACCGGCTACCTGCATGCACTAAACGATAAAGTACTGCACGAAAGAATGAAGCAATCCTATGACAGCATCCCGGTTCACCCGGCCACCTATCGGGATAATATTAGCTACCTCGCGGACGTCCTCAGCGGGAAAATAGACCCCGCCGCCGACCTCTCCTCCTTGCCGAATAACCTGATCGTTGTCCGCATTCTCGAAGCGGCCTCCCGCTCCGCCCGCGAAGGCAAGCGGATTACCCTATGACTTCAATGCACGCATCAACTTTATAGCGGGCTCCCTATAACGCGAATAGCCATGCGAAACATTCCGTGCCAACTCTAACGCCTTGCTCCGCGCCTCCGCAGGGTCCACATCGCTCCATTTCAACCAGGCCAGCGCCAGATACCATTGCGCCGTCTCGTACAGGATGTCCCCCGGTTTTGTTCTAAGTACCACCGCTTCCAGCTCGGTCACCGCCTTCCCGGCATCCCCGGTCGCCAGCGATGAAAGTCCCACATAGAGCCGCATATAGTCCCTGATCAGCACGGCCCGTTTCCCAATACCCAACGCCGGGGAATCCCCTTTCGCCAGCACCGCAGCGAAATTCTCCTTTCGGTAATCCTGGTAATATTGTTTCAATTCAATCGGGTCATCTCCGCGTGCATACGGCTTATACAAGTCCGCAAATAGGCTATCCCCCATTTTCCCCACACCTCCTCCCTTCCCGACTGCAACCACCGGGCTCGGCGGTGTCGCCACCGGCTGGGTACTCGCCTGCACCACCGCCGAATCTACCTGGGTCGCCTTTTTCGCGGCCCCGCTATCCGCCGCCATTGCCGCAACGGTCTTATCCCATGAGTCCTGATGCCTGCTTATTAAAAACATGACCACCCCCGCAATGATCAGCAGCAGCAGCGTTATTGCAACGATCCAGCCGCTTCCCATGAAACCTACCCTCCGCTTCCTTTTTTCCGGCCAGGCCGCCTCCTCGTCCTCCGACTCCGGCGCCTC